>JAJRQG010000097.1 GCA_024280395.1 Gammaproteobacteria bacterium
CTCACAACCTGTAGCAGGAAAAGCCGACAAACCAGCAAAGTTTTTATAATGTGGTGCAGCAATTGCCAAAGAATCAAATACAGTATTGTCCTGACTCAGATGAGCCTCATCGCAATAATCACTAAAAGCACCATAAGGCTGATCGCCTCGATGCTCATCCAAACGCACAAAAGACCGTCGCGTAATAGAACCCGTGGTAGAACGGGTCATGATTCCATAGCGATTTTGCCCCCAATCATAATTGGACTGAAACAACGGCGTGCCATTATTGGCGCGCATGCCCGCTTTTGAACACCAGCCGCTTGAGGCTTCAGAGAAGTTTGAACAAGGCAATAAATTGGTACCCGCACCAGCAGTACCGACAAACTCAACCAACAAGCGATTATTATTGCTGGCAGTAAAAGCCTCACGTCGGACATCCTTAATCACAAATCCAACAATTGCCACAAAATTTGACGAGCTCATTTGTATTGCATTCTTCTGTTTTGGGATCCCATCATGCGGAGCACCAGAAATAACCACACCACCAGGCGATTGCGAAATAATCGTGCTAAATTGATTGGCTGTGCCATCGGTTGGTACATTGTTGGTTTGTTTGAACGCATTCTCATAACTGGCATCAGAAGTTACCGAAACAGGATACAAGCCATCAGGGAAAACAATCGTATCACCGCCAGTCATATTGCTCGCCGCATCTCGAAGATAGGGAGAAACGCCATTTTGACCGGCTACCCGCAACTGGCTACTGCCTGACTTATCCACATGCACCACCAGAGAAGCATACTGGCTTTCATCATAATTGCTGCATTTGATGCGTATATAAAACCCACGTCCAAATGCCAAAGAACTGGTATCCCAAGTAATCAAGCCAGATTCTGAATCCACTTTAACATCATCATGCCCCATATCCTTGCGACAGATATTTACATTGCCCGTAATCACCGGCTGGAAAGTAAAAGTATCTCCAAATACAACCGTATGCAATCCCATGGGCTCGATATTCAATGCACTACAAGCCGAATTCCCTGAGTCTCCATCCTCAAAACCATGAGAAAAAATTATGTCACAATCAGCCGCGTTGCTCACTTGAGGACAAAAATTTAAGAAAAACAACAACCCGAAAAAGGCAATAGAAAATAAACGCATACAATAAGTCAAAAAAACAATCCAATATTTTAACACCAAACCCATCAAATAAATTGAACTGAATCACAAAAACTGCCCTGGTCCAGTAACCCCTCCGGCATGACCATTTTCAACCCCACCGTCATTGCCGCGAAGGCGGAAATCCACAGTTTTTTCATCATTTAAACACACCCCTTCATTTCAGCCGACCCTAAGCGAGGGCAGGAATCCAAAAGCTCAATAATCTCAAAGAAACATTTATGAACACAACACAAAGACTATTTTGGAACCAGGGCTTCAGCTGCCTTTTTTAAGGTCAGCCCTACCAATCTTTTGTAATTTATCGGAAAGTATTGTTAGGAATGCAACTTGACCCCTTTGGCCTCACTAACTCCGTTAATTGCTATTCAAATCCATCGATAAACAACAGATTAATGTCGCACAATAGGCCACCATTTATTGTGTCGCCGATTAACTTATAGGTATTGCCGACAGTCCCTGGCATGGCGAATAATTCGATTGAAGCACCTCCCACAAAATCAAAAAACACCAGGCTCAATTGATGAATGCCTTTATTTAAGGTTGCCGCACCAAAAAAATCTGCGGGAGCATGAAGCGTATCATCGACAATTACATCGACGTTATCTATTCTAAGTCTTGCACCGTCATCATTGTTGGTGCCAAAGGTATAGGTTCCTGTTGTGGGGATATACAAGTTACACTTAGCAGTAAGAGCAAAATTATCAGTAAAACCAGGTACCCCTGGTATCAGTAAATTGTTACTAAAATTACCAATACTGCCATTATTATCAAAATGATCAACAAAATCAGGTTCTGAAGTCGCTGTAGGATTAATATCAGCAATCAATGCATCGGCAGCTGCCAAATTTGTAATATCAGTAGGGGAAGAATACGATTCAATCAAGATTCCCGCTGTTGCATTAGAAATGACCATGATAAGAACCATTAATACACTTATTTTTTTCATTTAAACCCCCTTAAACTATGTACCAAATTAATGATACTAAAGAATATTGGTGCTATTGTCAATCTCTGCCTACAGTTATTGTTTATGTAATAAAGTAAAGACTGTGACTTCTTCCATCATTCCAGCCGAGCCAAAGCGAGAAGCAGGAATCCAGAAATTAAACAACCCCAAAGTCACATTTTTATAAACACTACACAAGACTAATTCGGAATCGGGACTTCAGCCCTGCCAGATTTAGTTCTTTATCGGAAAGTATTGTTAGGAAAACAGCTTGAGCCTAAAGGCTATCGTGAAGGAGAGCAACCCCCTGATTGCACTGATTAGAAAAACTTGATGACAAAGTGCACACGCTGTGATAAATTGAGAACATGAAGACATTTGCATGGAATTCAGAAAAAAATAATTTAATCATGAAAGAACGTGGCGTTTCATTTGAGCAGGTTATACTAAATATACAACTAGGTAATGAAGTTGAAGTATACGATCATCCGAATCAAGATCGATATCCAAATCAACAAATATCAGTTGTAATAATTGAAGAGTATGCATATTTAGTTCCATTCATAGAGAATGACACTGAAATTTTTCTGAAAACAATTATACCAAGTCGCAAAGCCACAAAAAGATATATAGGTGAACTTAATGAATAGATTAGATGCAGAAGAAAAAGAAATTCTGGAAGCTTTTGATGCTGGAAAGTTAAAAAAAAGTAAAAACAATAAAAAACAAATGGAACAACACAAAGTTAGTGCTGAAGCAACATTTAAAAAAGATGCACGAATCAATATCCGCATCTCCTCAAGAGACCTCAGATCACTACAAGCCAAAGCTCTACGAGAGGGCATGCCATATCAAACACTGGTTTCCAGCATACTGCATAAATACATAGATGGTCAGCTTGTTGATAATACTCAATCTCGCTGATTAGAAAAGAATCAGCGACTCTTATCCCGCTGATTAATATCTTCCAGCCCCACCGTCATTGCCGCTAAGGTGGGAATCCATTATCTTTTCAATTTAATTTATCTACAAAATACTCTATCAACTCTCCTTCAGACTCAGGCAACAACAACTTAGCAAAACGTTTTTCAGTCTCTTTCCAAATTGCTTCGCCATTTTCCACACCCATAAAATGGGGCTTGTTGTTTGCAGTGGTAGCAAAACTACTCAAAGGGTTGTGTTGTTTCGCGGCAGCTACACCTGTGCGCCCACGATGTAAGATATAACCACCAAAATTACTGCGAAAATCATGCAAATGAAGGCCGGCTTTCCAAAGACTGCGTTGCATCCAAAAAGCAGGCGAACCATGATTCACAAAAGGAGCAACATCATTGCGGTCATAACAATCACGCCGCACGCACAAGAAAGATGCCTGTGCCTGTGGACAAACAATACCACTGTATCGCAGTTCACCAGCAAAGGCAGCATCAGTCGAGTCAAATATTGACGACAACTCACTCAAGGTTTGTTTCTGGCGAAAAATAATATCCGTATCACAGATCATTAAGACATTACTTCTTGTGTTTTCAAGTTTTTCAACCTGTTCTAAATGCTTAACTCCAACCCTCAAACCACGCGCATGCGTACAAACAAAATGGTTTTCAACCAAATGTAACCGATTAACCACAGCCGACAACTGCTGTAAAAAATCCAAGCCGCCATCTTTTGATTTGTTATCCACAATGATGATTTTAGAAATTTTGCTCAATCCTTTCTGCTCGCACAACGTCAACAACATCAGTTTAAGATAATAAGTGGTAGAAAAATTAACAGTCAACAAAGCAAAGCGCGTATCGCCATCAAACTTACGGCTCGCCAAAGGCCGAACTTTTTTATACAAAACAGCACAAAACTGATCAAGTCTTTGTCCCAAATGTCGGCGAATGGTATTGAATTTATCAAGCATGAAATTTAAAAGTTAATTTGTTAAAATGAAGTGTTTTAGACTATACCTAAGTAAAATATATGTCAACTCGGTTGGTTGGATTAAAAACCAAGGAATCTTAAATTCTGTTCTACCAGTATTATGTTATTTATCGGAAAGTATTGTTAGGAGCAAAACTTGAACTTTTTTCTTTTATCCTTTGAAATTTTGACTTTATACAATTTTTGAATGGTCAATAGTTTAATAATTTCGCATAAATATATTCATACATAATTACATAAGAATTAAATGCTGTTATTATCATGCATTGGATATTAAAACTATATTAACCTATTCATGAAAAACAAACTCAATCTAAATGATAAATCCATTCTAATCACTGGTGGAACTGGCTCGCTTGGTCAAGCCTTAACCAAAAATATATTGGCACAATGGCCCGATGTTAAGAGATTGGTGATTTACTCAAGGGATGAGCAAAAACAATTTCAAATGAATCAAGAGTATCCAACTCATCAATATAAATCAATTCGGTATTTTATTGGTGATATACGAGATTTCGAACGATTGAAAAGAGCCATGAAAGATATTGACTATGTTATACATGCTGCTGCAATGAAACATGTTCCCATTGCTGAATATAACCCCATGGAGTGCATTAAAACAAATGTATTGGGTGCAGAAAATGTCATAAATGCGTGTTTGGAAACAGAGGTCAGTAAAGTTGTGGCTCTCTCTACAGATAAAGCAGCAGCACCGATTAACCTTTATGGTGCAACAAAATTAACTTCAGACAAACTCTTTGTTGCGGCCAACAACATACGTGGCACAAGAGACATTGATTTCAGCGTGGTTAGATATGGCAATGTTATGGGCTCAAATGGTTCAGTGATACCCTTCTTTCTAAATCTTAGGGACAGTGGTGAATTGCCCATTACTGATTCTGAAATGACAAGGTTTAATATCACATTAGAAGCGGGTGTAGATATGGTTCTACATGCTTTGAGTTCATCCTGGGGAGGTGAAATTTTTGTACCAAAAATTCCTTCTTATAAAATTACAGATGTAGCAACTGCAGTCAGCCCCACTTGCAAACAAAAAATTGTGGGTATTAGGCCCGGTGAAAAGCTACATGAAGAAATGATTACTGAGTCTGATTCATACTATACCTATGATTTGGGTAAGTATTACAGTATTTTGCCCAGTGTGCCACATTTTAATATCAGTGAGTACATCACGTATTTTAATGCAAAAAAAGTAAAGCAAGGATTTAATTACAACTCTGGTAGTAATTCAGAGTGGGAAACTGTTGATTCATTAAGGGATTTAATAATCAAACATGTAGATAAAAATTTCAGTATTTAAAACATGAATGACTTTATTCCATATGGTAGGCAAAATATATCAGATGGTGATATTGACGCTGTAGTTCAAGTTTTAAAAAGTGACTGGCTGACAACAGGTCCCAATGTAGATGAATTTGAACATTCCTTAAGTCAACATAGCCAAGCAAAATACTGTATTGCAGTGTGCAATGCTACAGCTGCGTTACATATAGCTTACATGGCATTGGAAATTGGTAAAGGTGATGCTGTTTGGACTTCACCGAATACTTTTTTAGCAACAGCCAATGCTGCCATCATGTGCGGGGCATCTGTAGACTTTGTTGATATTTGTTCTAAGACTTACAATATATCAGTTGAATCTCTAGAGAAAAAACTAATTGAAGCCAAAAAAACAGGGACATTACCTAAGTTAGTGGTTCCAGTGCACTTTGGTGGACAATCATGCGATATGCAAAAAATTGCAAAACTTTCGCAAATATATGGTTTTAAAATTGTTGAAGATGCCTCACATGCAATTGGAGGAGATTATCAAGGAGAACCAGTTGGTAATTGCCAATATTCGGATATTACTGTATTCAGTTTTCATCCAGTAAAGATAATGACCACAGCTGAAGGTGGAGCGTTACTAACAAATGATAAAGGACTCAATGATAAATTAAGGTTGCTCAGAACTCACGGTATGACTAGAGATTCACAATTAATGGAAAATGAATCAGAAGGAGGTTGGTACTATGAAATGGTTTCTATGGGTTACAATTACAGAATAACCGATATTCAATGTGCATTGGGCTCATCTCAATTGAAAAGACTCAACGGTTTTATAGATGAGAGGCACGCCATTGCAGACAGGTACTCAAAACTAATTACAGATTCAAAAATCACCCTGCCTTTTCAAAATAACGATGTTAGGTCTTCCTTTCACTTGTATCCAATCTTGGTAGAAAGCTATTCAAGAAAACAAATATTTGATTACTTAAGGAACAATAGCATAGGAGTAAATGTTCTTTATATTCCATTACACATACAACCCTATTATAAAAAATTAGGTTTTGAACTGGGCAATTACCCGAATGCTGAAAAATATTATTCTCAAACAATAGCTTTACCAATGTACAGTGGCCTATCACAACCACAACAGATATATGTGACAGATAAACTACAAAAAGCAGTAGCTAAATACGGGCAGTAAAATGAAAGTAGCGATTATTCCAGCACGAGGAGGCAGTAAAAGAATACCAAAGAAAAATATAAAATTATTTTATGGTAAACCCATTATTTCGTATTCAATCAGTATGGCCATAAAAGCACAAATATTTGATAAAATTATTGTTTCTACTGACAGTGAAGAAATCGCCCGAGTTGCTAAAAGCTATGGTGCAGAAGTACCATTTTTACGCCCTGAAGAATTGAGTGATGATTTTTCCACAACCACCGATGTTATAAATCATGCAGTACAATGGTTGAAAGATAACGGCCATATCTGTGAATATGTATGTACGATTTATCCAACCGCTCCAATGTTACAAGAAAAATATTTAAAACAAGGCTTACTACAACTCCAAGATTCTGATGCTACACATGCCTTTTCAGCTACCAGTATGCCATTCCCCATCCAAAGAACTTTTAAAATCACCAACAAAGGAAGATGTAGAATGTTTTGGCCTGAAAATTTTACTGTCAGAAGCCAAGATTTAGAAGAAGCTTACCAGGATGCAGGTCAGTTTTATTGGATGAAAACAAATCAACACACAGAAGAAAATTTATTTGGACAAGACAGTATTCCAATCATTTTACCAAGACACTTGGTTCAAGATATTGATACATTTGAAGATTGGGACAGAGCAGAATTATTGTACAAAGCATTACAAGAATCATGAGAAACATCCTGATCAGAGCAGACTCATCATCCACAATTGGAACTGGACATATCATGCGTGATTTGGTTTTGGCTCAACAATTTACAGATGCAAATATAATTATTGCCACACAAGATTTACCTGGCAATATCAATCATAAAATTAAAGAAGAAAATTATAAAATAGAAACACTCCAATCGAATAATATTGAAGAAGTTTTGAAATTAATAGAACACTATTCTATTGAAATAATTATCATTGATCATTATGGTATTGATTACGATTATGAAAAAGAGCTTAAATTAAAAACCAAAGTACAAATATTTGTATTAGATGATACTTATGAAAAACACCATTGCGATATCTTACTGAACCACAATGTTTATGCAGAACAATCAAAATACAAAGGGTTGATTCCTGATGATTGTGAACTAAGATGTGGTTCGGAATATACATTATTGCGTCAAGAATTCATCATTGAAAAACAAAACAGAAGGCAGATTAACAGACCTCCTAAATCATGTTTAGTAATAATGGGCGGAGCCGATCACACCAATTTAAATACCAAAATATTAAAAGTATTAGAAAATTTTCCAGAAATATCAGCCCATGTAGTGACAACAACTGCCAATCAGTGCCTAAATGAACTAGAATCTTTCGCCAAAGATAAAACTAATATTAAAATACACATCAACACCAAGCAAATGGCCAAGTTAATGAACAGTTCAGATTTTGCTATTGTGACTCCAAGCGTAACCATGAATGAAGTATTGTTTATGGAAATGCCTTTTATTGCCATTAAAACAGCTGATAATCAGAATGACATGTATGAATATTTGATTTCAACAAGACAACAATCAATGTGTTTGTATGATTCGGAAGTTCTAAAAAAACATATTGAATACATGGTAAATATAGAAGGCATTGAGCTCATTAATTTTACAGAAATGACACTGCAAGAAAAAGAAACAGTTCTAGAGTGGAGAAATACATTAAGCATAAGAAAATGGATGTTCAATAAAGAAGAAATCAAATTAATTCAGCATTTAAATTATATTGAATCTCTAAAAAAGCAGAGTAATAAATTATATTTTTTAGTGAAAAAACAAGGCATTGATATAGGTGTTATTGATTTTACTGAAATTAATAATACTGAAAAGACGGCAAATTTAGGCATATATGCAAATCCATCTATTAAAGGTGTTGGAAGTATCTTATTGGAAACAATAATCAACTTTGCATTTATCAAATTACATGTACTTAGATTGATTTCAGAAGCCTTTGATAACAATTTTCCAGCAATTAAATTATACAAAAAATTTATGTTTCGAACCATTGCCTCAAGAGCACTCAACCAACAAAATGTTGTCACAATGGAGTTAACAAATGAAAATTGGTAAATTTGATTTAGAAAAAGATGGAGTGTTTATTATTGCTGAAATGAGTGCCAATCATGGAAGTGACATCAGTGTTGCTAAAAATACCATTAAAGCAGCAAAAGAAATTGGTGCAAACGCTATTAAATTACAAACTTATACTGCAGATACCTTGACTCTTGATTGTGACAAAGAAGATTTTATCATTAAAGGTGGAACTCTTTGGGACAATAAAAAATTATACGATTTATACAAAGAGGCCCATCTTCCATGGGAATGGCATGAAGAGTTATTTCGTTATGCAAGAGAATTGGGAATTGATATATTTTCATCTCCTTTTGATAAGACAGCAGTAGATTTTCTAGAACAATTTGATCCTTCAGCTTATAAAATAGCTTCATTTGAAATCACTGATTATGAATTAGTGAGGTATACAGCTTCAAAAGGGCGTCCAATAATAATATCAACGGGCATTGCAACCCATGAAGAAATTGAAGATGTTGTTAAAATTTGTCGTGAACAGGGTAATAACGATATTATTTTACTTAAATGTACATCTGCATATCCTGCTAGCTTTGAAGATGCGAATCTGAGCACAATCCCTGATTTAGCGGAAACATTTGGTGTGGTTAGTGGTTTTTCTGATCATACTCTTGGCATAACAGCACCAATTGCTGCTGTAGCATTGGGGGCTAAAGTCATAGAGAAACATTTTATTCTTGATAAAAAAATTGGTGGGCCAGATGCCAGTTTTTCATTAAATAAAGAAGAATTTAATGAGATGATTGAATCTGTTAGACATACTGAAAAATTATTAGGATCTGTTAGTTATGAAATGACTGATAAAAAAATACAGTCTAGACAATTTTCAAGAAGTTTATATGTTTCAAAAGACATTAAAAAAGGTGAAATATTTACAATGAACAATATTAGAAGTGTTCGTCCAGGTTTTGGTTTGCATCCGAAACAATTGCATGATGTTATTGGCGCAATAGCAAAAAGAAGCTATACTTTTGGTGATCCAATTGAGCAAAATTTATTAAAAAATGTGTGAGGTTTAGAATGAAAAGTGCCAAGTTAAAAGAATTATTAAGAAGGTATAAGAGTGCATCATCAGAATATCATGCTACAAGTTATTGGGATGCTTATGAAAAAACAATTCTAGAGACAATTGATTCAATGGACATGAATCAGCTTCGTTCTGGTAAATATCCAATTCTTGCAACCTTTGGGTTTAATGATGTTATCCACCTATACCATCCCAACTTGTCGTGGATAAAAAAGTCCATGTTAAAGTTTGTTCATAATTTCATACTTAAAGATAGGGCTATTCTTCCTTATGGTTTAGACATACGTAACATCCAAGAAATGGCTTATCATCATTGTGAATTAATTGCAGAGTCAACCAAATCCACTAATATAGAGAATATTGAGGTTTCAACTTTTGGTAATCCTCAGGATGTTTTTAAAGTTTCTGGACGCAATTATACAATGACTTTTTTAAGTTATTATTTACGTTATTGTTTTGTAAATAAATATATAGGATTGAAAGGTGATGAAACTATTGTTGAGTTAGGTTCAGGTTCGGGTTATCAAGTTGAGATATTAAAAAAAATACACCCTAATTTAACAATACTATGTTTTGATTTGCCCGCTCAATTGTTTTTATGCGAGGAATATTTATCTAAGGCAATTAGTCAGGAAGTTGTTGGTTCTAATTTAACTAGTGAATGGAACAATTTAGATAATTTAAAAAAAGGTGCGCTTCATTTTTTTGGTAATTGGCAAATTCCATTGCTTAAGAATCTAAAATTTGATATTTTTTGGAATGCGGCGAGTTTTGGCGAAATGGAACCAGATGTGGTAAAGAATTATATTAATCAAATTTCTGGGAAAGCAAGTTGGATATATTTGTTACAAGCACGGAACGGTAAGGAAACAAGTGGTAAAAATCATGTAAAAACCCCAATTGATATAGAGTTCTATAAGTCTCAATTATCTAGTTACTCATTGATAAGAGAACAGGATGCGTGGTTGGCACATAGTAAACTAGCTCAATCTGGAGGGTATTTTGAAGGAATTTGGAAACAACAATAAATTTAATATTTTGTATTTATGAAAAACATCTTTATTTGTTCTACACCATTACAATTATTGAATATATTGAATTTATGCTACAGTGAATTAGACGAACATATAAATGATATCTATATATTAGACCACAGTCATAACTATCAGTTAATTTATGAAAAAGCACTAAAATCAAAATGTTTTGATAAAGTAGAATTGTTAAAAGCAAAACATTTTAATAAGCACTGGTTACAATATTATAAAATCAGTAGGTACATTATTAAAGCATATGAGTATCTGAATTTTAAGAAAATTGCTTCTAAACTTATTAAAAACATCAATCAATATGATAGGTTCTGTGTGTCCTTTATGGATAGGTCGTCCTGGTTGCTATATTTATCAATGAAGAAAGATAATGATTCTCTCAAGCTGATTTTTTTTGAAGATGGCACGGGCACTTACCAAATGTTAACCACAAAAGAAAATATATTGGATTCGAAACTGTCTCAATGGCTAGGTTTTAAGACTGTTTATAATTCAATAGATACATTGTACGTTTATAATCCATTACTGGTAAAGAATACCCAATACCAGCAAGTAAAGATAAAAAAGATACCACGATTAGAAGACAAAACATTAATATCAGAACTAAGCCAGATATATTCTAAGAAGACTAGCAACGAATCACTTTTGAAATATCGTTTTATATTTTTTGATTCTCCTTTTAATGGTGAATTAATTCACAAGCAATCTAATATGATACAAACGATAAATCAATGGGTTAAAAGCCCATTTTGTGTAAAGCTACACCCAAGTACTTTATTAGGAACTGAAGAATTAGAAGGAATAGATGTTGATAGAAATACAAACATTGAAGTTTTGTGTTTGACCAAGAATGTATCAAATAATGTATTCATTTCAGTTATGTCAACCGTATGCATCAGCCCTGAATTGATGTTTGGACAAACGCCAATAGTTATTATGCTTTACAAAATCATAAAACTTGATGCCATTAAATATGTTGGTAAAGGATATTATCAGTTTATTGAAGATTTTAAAGATATGTATTCTGGGAAATTTTATATACCTGAATCCTTACAAGAATTTAAAGATATTTTAGATAGATTGGATTCAGGGGTTGGTCATGACTAAAATGATTGAATCTTTATATAGAGTAATGCCACATTGGGTAAAAAACCTGATGGTCAGTGTTTATGGTTTAAAAGACCATATAAAGGGAAATGGGAAATATTATTTACTATACTATCAACAACTTTCAAAGCTACAGACTAATGGACACTCAAACATTGAGGCTTATCAAAAAAACAGATTAAAAACATTGCTACAAGAAAGTATGCAGTATTCAACTTATTATAAAAAACTATTTGATACGCAAAACATTAACCAAGTGGATATATCTGCAGGAAGTGCTAATAAAATTCTTAATAAGCTACCTTATTTAGAAAAGGAAAACCTTCGTCAATATAACAGAGAAATTTGTTCGGCAGATAAAAGTAGGCCAGCCGTTGGAATCATTCATACAAGTGGTACAACTGGTGCTCCAATGAGCATTGAGTACGATTCTCAATCAAAACAAGGAACAAAAGCTGAGTGGAGACGTTATTATGATTGGATGGGGTTGCCAAAGAAATTCAAATCCGTAAGATTTTCAGGGAGAATCATTGTAGATCCAAATACCAAGAAAGCGCCGTTTTGGGTTTATAATATTGTTAACAAACAATTATTTATGTCAACTTATCATCTGAGCGAAGACAATATATCAAGCTACATTGAGAAACTTAATCATTACAAACCGGAATTTTTAGATGGTTATCCTTCGGCGTTTCATATATTGGCACAGTATATATTGGCAAATAATATTAAGCTAAAATTTAAACCACTTGCCATATCGACCACTGCCGAAACATTGTTTGATCATCACAGAGTAACCATTGAAAAAGCTTTTGGATGTAAAGTATATAATCAATACGCATCATCAGAAGGCGCTCCTTGGATTGTAGAGTGTAAACTGGGTGTGCCACATTTATGGATTGATACTGGAGTATTCGAATTTATTGACCAAAGTGATAATCATGATGGAACGGTCAATTCAGAATTGGTTGTGACCAGTTTCCGTAATTTTAAAACACCATTAATTAGATATCGAATCGGCGATGTCATCTGTCGTTACAAAGATGAAAAGAAAAAATGTGCATGTGGTTCAAGCTATCCCATGATAAAAAGCATTATCGGCAGACAAGATGATATTCTTTTTACAAAAGACAAAGGGCATATCGGAAGACTTGATCCTGCGTACAAGGGATTAACAGGTATTCGACAATCAAAAATCATACAGAAAACCATTGATACAATTGATGTACTCATTGTTGCAGACAAAAATTTTACAGCAGAGATAGGTAAAAAATTGCTTCAGAATATACATGACAGAGTAGGTGTTAATGTGTCTATAACATTACTCAAAGTTGATTCAATTCCCTTAGGTAAAAATGGTAAATTTAAAAGTGTTGAAAGACAGTTTAAATTGGAGAGTAAGGAGCTGTGAGTTTAAAAATCGCATTATTGGGAGATATTTGCTTAAATGGCAAATTTGATTTAAGTAATAATATTAATTATCAAGAATACTTTAAAGAAGTGGCAAGTTATTTATCAGGTTTTGACTGTGTTCTTGCCAACCTTGAAACACCATTAACCAATCGAACATTTACTTTAACCTGCAAAGGCCTGCACTTGAGATCATCTTTAAGAAGCATTGAATTGTTAAATTTTCTTAATGTAAGTGCAGTCAGTTTGGCCAATAACCATATTTATGATTATGGAGCTAAGGGCCTAGAAGATACAATTGATATCTTAACTGAAAACAATATTGATTATTACGGAATTAAAGACAAACAACTAACCATTGAAGATAAAGGTAATAAAATATCGATTGGCGGTTATTGTTGTTATTCAAGCAATCCAAGTTTCTGTCACGAAAAAGGGGTGAACCCATTAACTCCTCAAAACATTGCAAAAAAAATCAAATCAAATCATGATAAAGGGTTCTTTAATCTCATCAGTTTACATTGGGGAGATGAAAACATACATTATCCGCGTGATGAACACATCCAAGTGGCAAGATATTTATCAAAGAATATACCGCTAATTATTCATGGTCACCACACACATGTGATACAAGGCATAGAAAATACCAATGAGTCTTTTACAGCTTATTCTCTAGGGAATTTTTGTACTGATGATGTACCTTCAACAGCTGTAAAAGGATTGAAAGTTGTACAACAACAAAAAAACAAGGAGTCTATAATTGTTTCTTTTGAGTTAGAGGGAAATAAAATCGTTAATCAGCACATATTGTCGATATTTGATGATGGCACAAAAATTCAACTTGAAAACAATAAAACAAGCCAATCCTTCGATGAGTATTCATTGGCCTTGAAAAAAGACAGAGATGAATATATTAAATTTAGAAACAAACAACTTAAGAAATCAAATCAAGGTTCTGAATCAAAAAGAACTGTTAAATGGTTTTTAAGAAGATTAAACTACTATTTTATTGGTGCATACATCAAAGGTAAAATGAGTAAATTAAGATACAATAAAGCCATGAAATTTCTACAGGGTAAATACTAGTGTGTGGCTTAGCAGGTTATATTAATCAAGATTCTTTTTGTGATGATAGTTTGCTGAAGAGCATGTTAGCAAAAATAGTTCATAGGGGACCTGATGTAACAGATACCTATTACCATGCAGAAAAAAAAGTTGCTTTGGGGCACAACAGGTTATCAATTATAGATACAAGTGACTCAGCCAATCAGCCTATGCAAATTCAACAAGTTGTGATGGTTTTCAATGGTGAAATATATAATTTCCAAGAATTAAAACAACAATATTTACAAGATGAATCCTTTAGTACCCATTCAGATACCGAAGTCTTGATGTTGTTATACATTAAATTTGGTTTGGAAAAAACCCTGACTTTGATACGAGGTATGTTTGCCTTTGCAATATATGATAAAAATATTGGCAAAGTTTATATTGCCAGAGACCATGTAGGTAAGAAGCCACTGTATTATTTTCAAGACAAGGATGGTTTATTTTTTGCTTCAGAAATAAGGGCTTTTAAACCCTTGAAAAAAGACTTGTTTGAAATTAATGAAGAGGTTTTTAATAATGCGTTGTACTACCGTGCTTCATCTGAAATGTCTCCATATAAGGGCGTGAAGATGTTGGAAAGTGGTCATTATTTAACAGTAAATTTGTCCAAGTTTAGCGTTGATAAACAGCAGTATTTTGAATTTAATGATTTAGTAGACAAGCAAAAATACTTGGCGCATTGTCGAATGTCAAAGAAAGAAATTGAAGATAAATTAGATGATTTATTAACCCAAAGCATTAAAAGAAGATTGATTGCAGATGTTACCGTAGCCTCAATAAATTCAGGCGGGGTTGATTCTTCCTTAATCAGTGCAATTGCTTATAAACTGGGTCATTTGAAAATGTTACATGTTGATGTAGAAGAATACAGCGAATTGAAATATGCTCAACTATTGGCCAATCATCTCAATGAAGAATTGTTGGTATTAAAAGTAACAAAAGAGGATTTAGATAAAAACATTGATGAGATTATTGAGAGTTATGAATTTCCACTTGTTCATCCAAATTCTTATGGCATCAGTGAAGTTTCTAGATTGGCACATGAAAATGAAATCACAGTCTTACTTGGCGGCGAAGGTGCAGATGAATTGTTTGCTGGTTATGGATATCAAAGGAAGTATTATATCAGCCAAAAAATCTTGCAATTGATACCCTCAGTATTTAAAAAACTATTTAAAAGCACCCGATTTATTTTTAATGATTTAGCCGACCAGAAAGCTTACCAACGGTCTTTTTACTGTGAACAAAGGTCAACAGTGATTAATAATTTCAATACAAGCCATGAAAAGTATGCGTTTCTATCAAATAAAATTGAAAGAAATACTCAAGCATATTTGTTGAATGAATTAAATGAGTATCTTCAGCCACTTTTATTGAGGGCTGATAAAATGGCCATGAGATATTCGATAGAAATGCGCTCACCATTTCTTGATTTAGAAATTATTGAATTTGCACTAAACTTACCTTTGAAATATAAACTTTCTATGACAAAAGGTAAAAAAATTGTTAAGTCAATTGCCCGTCGTTATTTACCAAAAGCTATAACAAATAGAAAAAAAGCAGGTTTTGCTTTCCCTTTTATAGAAAAGTGTTTGGTTGATTCTCATGTGTCTAATGACAGGAATTATATTTTATATAGCAAAGAACAATTAAAAAATTCAAACAAATGAATTGTTAATATAATATTTACTTAACCATTTCGCATTTTCTCTGGTGTCATAACCTTGATCAATTATTTTTTGATGCATTGAAATGCGCTTATGGTTATTAAAAGCTACAATTGCATTAGACCATGCAATATTGCCTTCTTCTAGAGCTAGAGTCTTGATGAGATTAGTCATTTGAACTTCTTGTGGTATGACATCTGATGCCACACATGGAAGCCCTACTGATTGGGCTTCAAGTAGTGATATGCAAAATCCTTCAAAGAATGATGGTAGTAAAAATACATCCATAGCTTGTAATAGCTCTGAAACATCACTTCTGGACCCTAAGAAAATGACATGCTCTTTTATCCCTAATGAGTTAACTTTTTCATTGATTTCATCCATGGTTGTTCCATCACCAGCCAATAACAATTTAGAGTTGGGAACGAGTTTTAGTACTTGGTTGAATACCTCAATGATTTTCCAATGATTTTTTTGATAGGTAAATCTTCCTGTATGACCTATAACGAATTGATTGTTTAGCTTTAAATTCAACCTGGTTGATTTTCGTAATTTTGTTGAATATAAAAATGATGAAGTATCAATAGAGTTTTTTAAAACAATAAAGTCTTTACTGTCTTTATTAAAAAAATAATGTCCTGCTTGTTTGGACGCTGCCATGAAATGAGTGCTCAATCGGTTGTTTAAACGCATTAACCATTCTGAAAGTGCAATAAATCTATTACCATCTAGACAATCTGTATGGGCATGGGATATTCTGCATTGAACCCCATGTTTTTTAGAATAGTATAAAACAGGGGCTGACCGTGTAATTGTATGAGAATGTAGGACTGAAAATTCACCTCTGTGTTTTTTAAAGAAGGCTTTTATTTGACTGATAAATTTCCATGGTTTCTTTTTGTTAAATGGAGAGATTTGATAGACCCTCCCTCCATTTTTTATGATTTCATCAAAATCTGGAAGCCATTCTTGTGTTTCTACAAGTAAATCAAACTGGACTTTAGACTTATCGATTTTTTTATACAAAGTCATTATTAAGGACTCAATTCCACCCAAACCAAATCCAGGAACTGAATGTAAAACTCGAATAGGTTTATTCATTATCCATTTACCTTTGTTTGATAACAATTCAAATAGAACTGTGTTAACCGTTTTGCGTTTGATTTAATGTCATATCCTTTTTCAATAACTACATGATGAGCTTCCTTCCTTAAATTATTAAGCTGCAGTTTATTGATATGATTTGCCCAATTGTCAGCACCATTTTCTAAGTGGACAAATTCAAGCTGATTACTAAGTTGTACTTCTGTTGGCAACGCACTTGATACAATACAAGGTAGGCCTGAAGTTTGTGCCTCAACAGCCACAATTCCTAGCCCCTCATTTATCGAAGGAAATACAAAAACATCCATTACATTGAGTAATTTATCAACATCATTACGATTGCCAAGAAATAGTACTGATTTTTCTAAACCCATGTTTTTTACTTTTGTTTGAATTTCAGACATCAGGGGGCCATCGCCTATCAATAAAAGCATGGCGTGATTGTTGTTTAAAGAGTATTTTGAGAATACATCTATTAAAAATGAGTGGTTTTTAATTTCATTGAATCGACCTACATGGCCGATAATAAATTTATTATTTAAATTGAGTTTATCACGGTATCTTTGACGATATTCTGGTCTAAACCTGTATTTGTCGGTATCGATGGCATTCTTAAATAACTTTGCTTGATCAGCATATTTGCCAAAGCTCCAAAATGCCGCATCTTTTGAACAGGTAAAACGGTGAGTGATTGATTTCTGCCCAAATAAGCGTGACAATTTCCATAAGGGAGTTTTTAATTTACTGGCAGCGATTGTTGTGTGGCTGTGCGCTATCCTGTATTTTACATTGCAATTTTGCGCTTGTTTTAAAATAATGCCGCTAAAAGTGTTCATATGAGAATGAACGATGTTGTATTCTTTGTGGGACTGAAAAATTTTACTTAGTTGTTTTCTATACAAGAACAGGCCCTTAATACTGAATGGACTGATCACATTAAATATCTTTCCACCCAATGCTTCAATTTCATCATCAAAAAAACCAGTGTCTTTACTGTGTACTAAAAAATCAAACTGCACTTTATTTTTATCAATATCGCGATAAAGGTTCATCAATAGACATTCGATTCCTCCTTGATCCATTTTGCCAACGATATGTAATATTTTTACTGGATTTGGCATGATTCAATATTGTGGTCACTATTTAAACAATGTATTATACAGAAATATTCATTTTATTAACTTATTTTTAAAAAACATGTAATTATTTGCTAGTTAAGAATAAATTAAATATTAGGTATTTTCATTTAGGTGTTATTAATTTCTAATTATTGACATTGTAATAATTTATTTATTGCTTTTGTATACAAAACAACTATGATGTGGAATACTCATATTTCATCATTTATATTACTAATAATATATATTTTACTACAAATTTCCCTTAGGTGAGACCAATTGTTATTCAACAGTTATGAATTTATTTTTGTTTTCTTTCCTATTACATTCGGGGTTTATTTTTACCTGAACTATAAGGATTTTACTCGACAGGGTAAAATATTCCTGGTACTAAGCAGCCTATTTTTTTATAGCTGGTGGAATGTTTTTTACCTGCCAATTATATTAATATCAATTACTTTTAACTATTATCTAGGCAAAGCTTTATCAGGGAGTGCCAACAAAAATAAAAAAATACTCATACTTGGTATTATAGCAAATCTATCTTTACTGATATACTTTAAATATACCGATTTTTTTATTGAGAATTTTAACTTAATCACAAATTCGGATATTAACTTATTACACTTGGTACTTCCCTTAGCAATATCGTTTTTTACCTTTCAACAAATAGCTTATTTAGTTGACAGTTATAGACAAGACACAAAAGAATATAATTTCATCAATTATTGTGTGTTCGTTACATTTTTCCCTCAGTTGATTGCTGGGCCCATAGTTCATCACCGTGAAATGATGCCCCAGTTTTCGGATGGTAATAACAATAAAATAAACTACTTAAATATTTCTATTGGAATATACATATTTGCAATAGGATTATTTAAAAAAGTAATTATTGCAGATACATTTTCTACATGGGCAACTACTGGGTTTGATATTGCAACCACGTTAAATTTGGTAGAAGCGTGGGTAACTAGTTTATCTTACACCTTCCAGCTTTATTTTGATTTCAGTGGATATACTGATATGGCAATAGGTATTGCATTGGTTTTTAATATTAAATTACCAATTAATTTTAATAGCCCCTATAAGGCAGTTAATATCCAAGATTTTTGGAGAAGGTGGCACATCACTTTAAGTCGATTTTTAAGAGACTATATTTATATCCCTCTTGGAGGGAGTAGAAAAAGTAATTTAATTACATATCAGAACCTACTCATTACATTTGTTCTTGGAGGTATATGGCATGGAGCAGGCTGGACTTTTATTATTTGGGGTTTGTTACACGGGCTAGCTATAGTCATACAGAGAATATGGAGTGATTTAAACATTAAAATCAACATCTTTATTTCATGGTTTGTAACTTTTAATTTCATCAATATTGCTTGGATATTTTTTAGGGCAAATAAATGGGAAGATGCTACAAAAGTATTATCTTCAATGTTTGATCTTAATAATATAGTACTACCGAGTGCTTTATACACAAAGTTTCTATTTTTACAAAATTACGGAATTAAATTTGGTATGTGGTTAGAAGGAGTTAAAGGAGATGTTTGGACACTAGTCTGGCTAGTTATTGCATTTATTTTAGTTCTCTTTTGTAAAAACTCTATTGAAAAAATGAATTCATTTAAACCTACATATGTTTATTTGTTCAAATTGTCTTTGATGTTTATATTTTCTGTTCTTTATTTATATAATAACTCCGATTTTTTATATTTCAATTTTTAACATGAACCCAAAAAAATTCTTACATTCTTTTATATTTATAATTATTACATTTGGCATGGCTGTTTATAGTTTATATTACTTTATTAACCCTGAACAAATATTTGAAAATAGCATCACAAAGAAAAAGTTTTTTTACACCAAGCAATACTCAAGAAAGCAATATAAATCCCTTGAAAAAAATAAATCAGCATTGGTTTTGGAACATCTCAGTCCCATTTACTATCAAGTAATATGCTTGGTAGAAATGTTCTTAATTTCCATAATTTGTATGGAGAACCAGATGACATTATTAATTTTTTAAATCAATTAAATGAAAGGCAGATTGAAAATGTAACAGAAATAGTATATTTAATTGATTTAAGAGCTGGAATTTATAGAAAAGATGAAATACTAATAAATTATACCGAAGATGATTCATCAATCCCGAAAATTAATCTAACATCATTGGTGCGAATATTTAAAGACATAAAACAAAACAATGGTCATCCGACTTTCTTAAATGTAGACGGCAGTTTGGAATATGTTAATCCTGCTTCTCACATATCAAAAATCCACTCTTACCCCAATACCGTAATAAAGTATAATACTGAATTAATAAATAACATAGCCCAAATTAATAATTTTTCGAATGAAAACAATATTAACATCTATTTTATTACACCTGTCATGAATGATGTTTTTTTGAAATCAATTGACTTGTCTGAATTGTCAAAATTTTATTCATTACTATTAATTAGGGGGGTTAAAAAAATAGGTTTATATTATTATATAAAAGGCATCAGTGATGTCAAAAATAAAAATGGAGAGTATATATCCTTCGTTGAAAAAGACCACATCAATCAATTTTATTTCAAAAAATGGTTATTCGACTATATTTTGACCGACAATAAATACATAATATCCAATCAAAATGAGTTGGCGTTATATATTAAAAAATTAAAATTCATTCAAGAAATGAAATAAAGCATATATAATACCTAAAAGATAAAATATAACTTATGGGACATGAACTGATAAATTTTGATACCAAAGGAGATGACCGAGGGTCTCTAATAGCTCTTGAGGAATATTACAATGCTCCGTTTGATATAAAGCGAGTATACTATATTTTCGGAACTAAACTTGGAGTTCGCAGAGGGTTTCATGCGCATAGAAATTTAAAACAAATTGCAATCTGTGTCAGTGGTAGTTGTAAGTTCCATTTAGATGATGGCAATCAAAAGCAGGAAATTATCCTAGATACACCCGACCGAGGCTTATTAATCGAAGGATTAATTTGGAGAGAAATGTATGATTTTAGCCCCAATTGCGTTTTGTTGGTGATTGCCAGTGAATATTACGATGAAAAAGATTATATACGTAATTATGATATTTTCAAAAAAAATATAAATCATGATTCATAAGCTTGCAGATAATCAAAGTGATCACATTGGCTATGGTACTCAAATATGGCAATTCTGTGTTGTAATGAAAGGTGCAGTAATCGGTGATCACTGTAATATTAATGCGCATGTTCTCATTGAAAATGATGTTGTTATTGGGAACAATGTAACAGTAAAAAGTGGAGTCCAAATTTGGAATGGAATTACAATCGAAGATAATGTGTTTATTGGCCCAAATGTAACATTCACTAATGATTTTACTCCTAGGAGTAAGAATTATCCTGAAGACTTTCTTAAAACCAAAATTCAACTAGGAGCATCAATTGGAGCTAATACAACTATTCTTGGTGGTATAAGCATAGGAAGGTTTTCTATGATTGGAGCAGGTAGTGTTGTTACAAAGAATATAGGGGATCAGGAATTGTGGTATGGTAATCCCGCTAAGTTGCAAGGGCGCGTATGCAAATGTGGAAGTAAATGTACGTCAAGTCTAACCTGTAAAAAGTGTAAGGAAATCGACTAAATGGTTCCTTTCTTAGATTTAAAGAAAATCAATTCTCAATATTCGGCAGAATTAAAAAATGCTGTTAATCGTGTTATTGATAGTGGTTGGTATATACAAGGTGAGGAATGTGAAGCTTTTGAAAAAGAATTTACAAAATACTGTGGGACACAATATGCCGTAGGTGTTGCTAATGGGCTTGATGCTCTTATATTAATTATTAGGGCTTATAAAGAATTGGGTTTGATGCAATCTGGGGATGAAATAATCGTCCCAGCCAATACCTATATAGCTTCAATTTTAGCAATATCAGAGAATGATTTAATACCTGTTTTGGTTGAACCCGATATAAGTACTTACAATATTAATCCAGACTTAATAGAAAAAAAAATAACATCCAAAACAAAAGCTATTATGCCAGTTCATCTATATGGACAAATAGTGGCCATGGAAAAAATAAATACTATAGCTGAAAAATATGGTTTGAAAGTTATTGAAGATTCTGCTCAAGCTCACGGAGCTGTCTACAATGGTAAAAAAGCAGGGAACTTAGGAGATGCAAGTGGTTTTAGTTTTTATCCAGGTAAGAACCTTGGTGCAATGGGCGATGCTGGGGCTATTACAACCAATGATAGCGAACTGGCAGAAGTAGTTAGGGCTTTAGCTAATTATGGTAGTCATGAAAAATATATCAATAATTACCAAGGTATCAATAGTCGATTAGATGAAATGCAAGCTGCTATTTTACGAGTCAAACTAAAATACCTTGATGTTGAATTGACCAATAGAAGGTATGTTGCTGATAACTATACACAAGACATTGAAAATAGACATGTTATTTTGCCTATTGAGAAAAATGTTAGTGCCAATCAGCTGATTGACCATGTTTGGCATCTTTATGTAATTCGAACAAAAAAAAGACTTGAACTACAACAGTATCTTTCTGGGTATTCCATACAGACATTGTCACATTACCCAACGCCCCCACATAAACAATTGGCATACCGCCAATTAAACCAAATTAGCCTGCCCATTACAGAAAAAATCCACAATGAAGTACTTAGCTTGCCGATTAGTCCAATGTTGAATGAGTCTGATCTTAGATTTATTATTGAAAAGATAAATGCTTTTAAGTAGATAACAGGTATCACAATGTCATCAACGCTAAAAACAAAAGGAACTAAAGCTCTAGCATGGGATGTTTTTGGTAAATTTGCCAATAGTGGAATGGGTTTTTTTATTACCCTGTTTTTGGCCCGTTTATTAGAACCTTCTGAGTTTGGTACAATTGCTATTGTTCTTGTCTTACTTGGTATCTTTAATATATTCAGCGATGGTGGATTGGCCTCGGCGTTGATTCAACGCAAAAAATTGTTGTCTATTCACTACTCTTCTGTATATTATTTTAATTTGGCTCTCGCATTAATTATTGCCTTATCAATATATTTCATGTCAGACTGGATTTCGGATTTCTACGATAATCCTCAACTCTCCCTAGTGATTAAAGTGATGTCTGTTGCTGCAATTTTATCAGGCTTCAGTAGTGTACAGATAGTCCAGCTTAAAAAATCATTGAACTATTCAAGGCTCACTAAAATTTCAATTGTTTCATCTGTTGTGAGTGGAGTGGTTGGGATATTATTGGCATTGAATGGAGCTGGTATCTGGAGTCTTGTTACACAAAATTTATTATTTGGCTTGGTTAGTAATATTTTGTTGTGGCATGCATCGAACTGGCGGCCCTCGCTTGAATTTTCATTTAAAGCGTTAAGAAAATTGTGGGTATTTGGGTTTAATGTATTTGTTGTGAATTTATTAAATGCCATTTTTGCACGGATAGATATGTTGGTTATTGGTAAATTGTATTCTCAATCTATTCTTGGTTATTTCGATAGGGCCAAACATTTAAATCAAATGATACTATCCTACTCGGCTGGTTCTATACAATCTGTCTTGTTTCCTGTTTTATCAAAGATACAAAAAAATATAGAATTAATGCAAAACACTGTTACAAAAATATATGCAATTCTTAGTTTTGTCATATTTTTGCTTATTGGTCTTTTTTATTTAACCGCAGATGAACTCATTGTTGTTTTGTTTTCTGCTAAATGGATACCTACGGTTGTGTATTTTAAAATAATTGTACTAAGCATTTTTGCATCTGTTTATAGTTCTCTAATGGTCAGTACAATAATAGCCAGAGGAAAGTCGAAGCTTTACTTAAGGATGGATGTTTACAAGAAAATAATGTTTGCTATAAATCTATACATTGGCTTTAAATATGGTATTGCACAGTATATGTATGGATTTGTACTGGTTTCAATTTTGGCATTTTTAGTTGATTTGTATTTTTCATGCAGAGAGGTGTCGCTTTCAATGCTTGTGTTACTTAGAATTACCGTTATACAGTTGTTAATTGGTTGTTTTTCAGTTTATATTTTAATGGTTCTTTCTAAGAATGTATTTTATAATCCAATATTGCTGTTATTATTTAAGGGGAGTCTTTTCACTGTACTTTATTGTAGCCTTTCATGGTTATTTAAGACACGAGCTTGGGCTGCATTTTATGAAGAATCTATTGTTATTAAGAATAAAATTATTAAAGGTAAATAAATGAATGCTCTTCAAGAAATCCGGAATCTATTTAGTAGAGTCTCTCTCAAAGTTAGGAGAGGATTGATTGCAAAATTGGGGCTTAAATTAACAAACAACTATTTTTTAGATTCGCCTTATATGGGGCCCAAAATCAATGTCAAAAGGGTTGGTGTTCATTCTGAAATGCAAAATATTAAAATGCCCAGTATTTTTGATTCTAAGGAAATTTTTACTTTTTCATTTCCCAAAAGGTTTATATATGAAATTCCAAATGCAACTATAGATCCTGTAACGGGGCTTGTTTACGATGAAAAAGGGTTTTTAATTGCCGAAAGCAGTGCATGGGATCATCAACGTTTGTTGGCAGAGATACCAAGACCAATAATTAGGATGCCTAAAAGGTGTTTAGAGGGTAGATACTTGTTTTTGCCCACAACACCAACATATTATCATTGGTTAATTGAAGATCTGCCTGTTTTTTTATCTGCACTCAAGTTAAATCCAAAAATAAAAATTCTTTTGGGTGCTCACACATTTAAACCAATTAATGATTTTGTTGAACAGTATATTTCTAATTCAATTATACCAACATCTATTCCAATCCGAGTTGAAAAATTAATTTTATCTGCTAAAACAGCAGGTTTGGGTAGTCCAATTCCTCCACATAGTACAGCCCATCCTTCTGATTTGAAGTTGCTAAGGAAATGGTTTTCTAGTTATATGAAAAATGAAACTCAGCCAACTCAAATGATATACCTGTCTAGAAGACGTTGGAATAGAGGAATTAAGGGTGAAGATATACTGGAGAAACGACTCGAGACCCTTGGATTTAAGATATTTCATGGAGATTTAAATTTATTTGAGCAAATAGAGCTTTTTTCACAAGCAAAATTAATTGTTGGAGCTTCTGGTGCAGCAATGTCAAATATGGTTTGGATGCAGAAAAAATCAAACGTGATACAATTGCACCATACCAATATCTTTTATCGTTTTTATTTTAATATTGCAAAAATGTGTGGGTTGGAGTATCAATTTGTTGAAGTTCCTGAGGATTCTTGGACATTACAAGAGATCAATAAAATTGAAACCCTGATTAAACGAATTATTGTTCAATGACTGTATATTTCTTAATGTATCTCTTTCCTTTTTTCTTGGCCTTTAAAAGGGTTTCAAGTCTTGCTGAGAATCAAAAATTTAATTTAACATGGTTAATTGTAGGTGTAATCTATTCTTTGTTAATAGGCTATCGTCATGAAGTAGGGGGGGATTGGTATAATTATATACGTATTTTAAATAGAGCAAATGTGTTAACTTTCAATGAAGTTTTGTCCCATGGTGACCCAGGGTATTATTTGTTGAATATGCTTTTGGGTAGCTGGGATTTTCATATTTATGCAGTTAACCTAGTTTGTGGTGCAATTTTTATGATGGGACTAATAACCTTCGCAAGAAGACAACCGAACCCTTGGTTGGCTATTGCTGTAGCTGTACCATATATCATAGTAGTAATGGCGATGGGCTATACCCGACAAGCTGTAGCGTTGGGTTTTGTATTTCTTGGTCTGGTGTCGCTTGAAAAATCTGAATTTAAAAAGTTTATTATTATGATTGCGCTGGCTGTTACCTTTCATAAGTCAGCAGTTTTATTGATTGGTCTGGGTATGTTTTTACAAGGGAATGGAAAATTCATCAGATTTTTTGCTGTTGTAATTGTTGGATTTGCTGCTTGGAGTGCATTTGTTGCTGATTATCAACAACAGTTATGGAACGTTTATGTTACAGAACAGATGCAATCTCAGGGAGCTGTTATTAGGGTTACTATGAATTTTCTTCCCAGTTTACTTTTCTTTGTATTGAGAAAACAATGGAAAAAGGAATTCAAAGATTATTCATTTTGGGCAATGCTTGCATTGGGTTCGATTATTAGCTTTTTCTTTGTAAATTTTGCCTCGACAGCTGTTGATAGGATTGCTTTGTATTTCACACCTATTCAGGTAATTGTCTATGCAAGATTGCCTTATATGTTAAGAACTAAGTATTCAGAAAAAGTTACAACTTCAGCTATTTTAGTAGTGTATCTCATGGTTTTATATGTTTGGCTAAATTATGCAGTTCATTCCAGATTTTGGGTTCCTTATAATAATCTAATTTTTAATTAATTTTTTAAAACATATTATTTAATATGTTATTAAATTAGTTTGCTATGATAGGGTTGACCGATCCCCAAAAATGGACACACATTTTGTAATATAATGACGACAATTAATGGCATATGATAAAAAACACAAGATTTTATGTTTTAGATAGTTTTAGAGGGGTATTTGCATTATGCGTTGTTGTATTTCACTTAAATATAATTGGCAGCATTTCTGAATTGAAGTTTTTTTCTGGAAGTTCATTATTTGTACAATTCTTTTTTGTTTTAAGTGGGTTTGTTTTAACACATGGTTATGCAAATAAAAATGATTACAATTTTAAATCTTTTATAGTTTCAAGAACTTGGAGGCTATATCCACTGCATTTAACAATGTTAATTGTATTTATTATTTTTGAAACAGCTAAGTTTATAGCTTTCAAATATGGTGTTCAATTTAACTATAAGCCTTTTACTGGTGCAGGTGACCTATCCCCCTAAAAACGGACACACATTTTGTAATATAATGAACAGTGAGGTGTCCAAATGTCAAAAAGAAGTTATACAAAACAATTTAAGTTAGATGCAGTAAGGTTAGCCATCGAAGGTGAAGAATCTACAGCAC
>JAJRQG010000098.1 GCA_024280395.1 Gammaproteobacteria bacterium
CCATTGATTCACTTGAGTCTTATCTTTTAATGAATCTTCTAATTTATCTAAAATAGTTTCACAGTCTTGAAAGCAACTATTATCCATTTCTGGAATAGCAAATTCTAAAATATAAGGTTCTAAGATCGCCCTTAGATTGAATAATTCGTCAATTTCTTGAATAGAAATTTCTGTGACAATGGCGCCTTTGTGGGCTTCAACCCGTACCAAGCCTTGTGCTTCTAATTGTAATAATGCTTCTCTGATTGGGATGCGACTGATTTGATATTTGTCAGCCAAAAAACTCTGGCGCAAAGGTTCTCCACTCTTTAGTGCGCCAGACAAAATGTCTTCTTTTATCAGGTCTAAAACATGCTCTGTTCGGGTTTTGTAGTGTATTTTTTGCAATGTATCATTGTTTGTTTGTCAACTGTGCATCTATCATACGATAAATGTTTAATGGATTGCCATTTTTTAATGCGTTTGGCAGAATTTCTTGCGGGGTATCTTGAAAACAAACCGGACGTGTAAAGCGATAAATGGCTTGAGTGCCTACCGAGGTAGAGCGTGAATCGGTTGTCGCTGGATAAGTGCCTCCATGTACCATAGAGCGACAGACTTCAACGCCAGTTGGATAACTGTTAAACAATACCCGACCAGCAATGTGGGTTAATTGCGTGGTTAAATTTTTGATAAATTCTACATCATTCATTTGTGTATGTATGGTTGCGGTCAACTGTCCTTGTAATACTGAAGCTACCTCTAATACTTGTTCTTGAGTGGAGCAAACCACGACCAAACTCACAGGACCAAATAACTCTTCTTGTAATATTGAATTTTCTACAAATTCTTCTGCAGAAATAGTAAATATTGAATTATTGCTGGCATTATAGGTGTTACAACTTTGATTTTTGGCCAGTAGTTTTATGCCCTTTTGTTGTTCTAGTCGATTCAGTCCACTTTCCAGCGAAGTTTGAATGTTTTTTGTCAAGAGCGTTCCTGATAAGGATTTTTCTACTTGTTGTTTTATTTGTATCAATATGTTGTCTAACTGTTGTGTTTCTTGAATGATTAAAAGACCAGGATTGGTACAAAATTGACCAACGCCCATAGTTAATGATGCCACATAGTTTGTGGCAAATTTCTCAGCATCGAATGATTCATCACTGTTCAATAGAAACACAGGGTTGATACTGCCCATTTCTGCATAAAATGGAATCGGTTCCGCACGTGATGTAGCTAGGTCAAATAACGCCCTGCCAGCTTTGTGAGATCCTGTAAATCCAACAGCTTTTATCTGCGCTTGTTTCACTAAACTCTCTCCAATTGAATGTGTACTACCCTGAAGCATAGAGAATGTGCCATTTGGCATTTGGCATTTTTCTATCGCTTCTAGTATGGCAGCAGCAACCAACTCTGAAGTACCAGGATGCGCAGGATGGGCTTTAACAATTACTGGACAACCCGCAGCCAATGCCGAAGCCGTATCTCCACCAGCAACTGAAAAAGCCAATGGGAAATTACTGGCTCCAAACACCACCACAGGGCCAATGGCAATTTGCATCGAACGGGTATCTGGTTTGGGCAATGGTGCTCTGTTTGCATCTGCCGTATCAATAATGGCATTCACCCACGATCCTTCCCTAAGCACTTCGGCAAATAACCTCAATTGATGACAGGTTCTGCCTCGCTCACCTTCCAACCTGACTTTGGGCAAAGCTGTTTCAAGTTGTGCTCTGGTGATAAGTTCATCACCTAAATTCATGATTTCATCGGCAATCGTTTCTAAAAACTCGGCACGTTCTGTTGAGCTGGTTTGACTGAACGATACAAAGGCCTTGGCTGCCAGTTTAGCGGCAAATTGCGCATGTAAATCGGTGCCTTCTATAAAATCTGGCTCTAAAGTTTCACCCGTTATTGGGTTAATGGCATTGAATGTGTTGTGTGATGATTTTATGCTTGATTCAATTTTGTCTGAACCAATAAAGTGTAAACCTGTTAATGACATAATTATTTCTCAATGTTAGTGTTAAACGGTGAAACCATCTGCAAATGGATCATCGTCGTCTATGGTTATGGTATTGTGACCAAATATTTTGGCCCAACCTTGAATGCTTGGGATGATTGCTGGAAAATCACCTACGTTTGTTTCTTGCTCAATGTGCCCAATAAATTGGCTGCCAATAATGCTTTCATGCACAAACTTTTCGCCCTTTTTTAACAAACCTTTGGCGTGCCATTGGGCCATTCTGGCACTGGTTCCAGTGCCACAAGGTGAGCGATCTATGGCTTTATCGCCATAAAATACGGCATTGGCAGCTGTTGAATCCAGCTGTTTAGGCTTGCCAGTCCACAGCAGATGTGAAACACCCTTAACGCTGGCGTCTTCTGGATGAACAGGCTTGACACATTGATTCAATAAATCTCTAATAATCGGTGAATATTTCAAAATATCACTGCTGCTAAAGTTTTCAAAACCTAGATAATTTTCTTGTGGGTCAACAATGGCATAATAATTGCCCCCATAGGCTATATCAATTTTTAATTTACCCAAATCAGGACAATCAATTTCAACATCAGTGTATGCCAGATAACAAGCCACATTAAATATCTTAACCGCAATAACTTTGTCATTCTGTTGTTGATACTCGACTCTTATCTTTCCAGCTGGTACATCTAATATCAATTGACCAGGAGTTTTTGGTTTAATCAATCCGCTTTCAATCGCCACCGTGACCGTGCCTATGGTTCCATGACCACACATGGGCAGGCAACCACTGGTTTCGATGAATAAAATGGCGGCATCGGCATCATCACTGATAGGCGGATAGATAAAGGAACCAGACATAATGTCGTGTCCTCTGGGTTCAAACATTAAGCCTTTGCGAATCCAATCATGGTTGTTTAAAAAATCCTGGCGTTTTTCACTCATGTTTGCACCTTGTAAATTGGGTGCACAACTGGTGACAACCCGTACAGGATTGCCACAAGTATGTGCATCTATACAGGAAAAAATGCCTTTAATCATAAGTTCGGTCTGTTTGCTAAGGCTTGTTTAATTAAGCGTTTGACCAAAGCCCGTTCTTCTCCTATCAAGGTCAAACGTGGCGCACGGATTCTTTCATGGCCTCTGCCGACTTCTTGTTCAGCTAACTTTATACATTGTACCAATGTTGGAATAGTATCTAAGTGCAACAATGGCGTAAGCCACCGGTAAATTTCTAAAGCTTTTTGATTTTCGCCTTGTTGTATTAAATTATAAATGTCTACCGACTCTTTAGGAAAAACATTGGTTAAACCAGATATCCAACCGTGTGCACCCAATAATAAACTTTCATAAGCAATATTATCTACACCACAGAATATTTGAAATCTGTCTTCGCCAAACTCATTAAACAAATCGGTGATTCTAAATGTTGAAGTCGTAGACTCTTTAATAGAAACAATATTTTCTTCATTTGCTAATACTTTCATCATTTCTATGTTGGTATCAACACCATAAGAAACAGGATTGTTATAAATCATATTGGGCAATTGTGTGCTGCGGGCAATTTTTTGAAAGTGATTTATGGTTTCTCTCTCATTGGATTTATAAATCAACCCAGGTAAAACCATCAATCCATCGATGCCAATTTTTTCACAGTCTCTGGCATACTCACAGGCAAGCTCAGTGGTGTTTTCAGCCACGCCACTAAGCAACGGAACACGTCCTGCAATCACTTCTTTTGAGGCTGCCAATACCTGTCTTTTTTCTTCAGCCGATAAGGAATAGTTTTCACCGACTGTTCCCAGTGCAATGATTCCATGAACGCCATCCTTAATCAGCTCATCCAACATTTTTTGAGTGGCTGAAATATTCACAGAATAGTCTTCGTTGTATTGTGTTGTTACCGCAGGATATACGCCTGTCCAGTTTGTATTTGCCGAGTTTATTTTTGAGTTAATATTTTTCATAATTTCTGTTTAATGGTTGAATTAGTTGAGGGGCTGATTATAATGCCAATAATATATTGTATACAATATACAAATAGCAAAAAAGGTGAAATTAATGAGAAAAAGAGCAATAACAGTCATTGGCAGTGGAATTATTGGTATTTGTTGTGCCTTAAAACTGCAATCAGAAGGCTACAAAGTGTTACTAATCGATAAAAACGAGCCAGCGTCAGGTTGTACCAGTGGCAATGCCGGACATTTTGCAACAGAGCAAATATTCCCATTGGCCAATAAGGAAATACTCAAGCAGTTGCCTAAAATATTATTCAATCCCAACGGGCCATTAACCATTAAAAGTAACTATATTCATAAAATTGCACCGTGGATGATTCGTTTTCTGTTGGTAACTAGAGATCAAACATTTCAAAAAGGAACTCAAGCTTTAAGAAACCTGAATGAAGCTACCATGGATGCCTATAAGCCATTATTAAAAATGGCCAAATTAGAGCATTTGGTTGAAAACAAAGGATACTTGTTGGCTTTTGAAGGAACAAATGCCGAAAAATTAGCCCGCAAAGAATCCCTGACTTTAAAACCTTATGGTATAAAAAATCAGTTACTTAATGGTCATGAAATAACTGAAATGGAACCACTGTTAAGAAACTGCGAAGCGTCTTTGTACTTTCCTGAAATATCACACACTACCGAGCCCCATAAACTGGCTTTGGGGTTATTCGACCATTTTATATCAATCGGCGGTGAATTTGAAAAACATGAAATCATAGATTTGCACAACAACTCAGATAAAAGTATAGATTTAATGACGAATAGTAATACCATTAAAACAGAAAAATTGCTCATTGCAGCAGGTGCTTTTAGTCAGAAGTTGCTGGATAAATTGTCCATCAAAACACCATTGGATACAGAACGGGGTTATCATTTGATGGTCAATCAGAGCCATTTATTGAACCGTCCAGTGGCGTTTGCGCAAAGAAAGTTCATCATCACACCCATGTCCAATGGTACACGTCTGGCAGGCACCGTAGAATTTGCGGGCTTAGAAAATCAACCCAACTGGAAGCGTGCAGAAATGCTATTAGATCATGCCCAACATTTTCTAGAACCTTTGAAAGACAGTGAAAAACAAGATTGTCAGAAATGGATGGGATTTCGCCCATCGTTCCCTGACTCTTTACCCGTGATAGACCGATGCCAGACCAATGAAAACCTATTCTTTTGTTTTGGTCATCAGCATCTAGGATTGACTCAAGCGGCTATTAGTGCTGAATTGATGGCGGATTTAATTGATGGTCGAGAAACTCAATTTGAACTTTCTCCTTATTCTATTCAGAGATTTTGATGGGTACGGCCCATCCTACTAATACATCAACCCTCCGCATATGGGCACGGCCCGAATGGCACTTACTTAAGGTACACCTCATTGACTTATATAACACAAGACTGATCAAGTGATATACTATTTGTTACTACACAACAAGTATTTTACTCAGGAGACCAGTCTTAATGCATAGTATCAC
>JAJRQG010000099.1 GCA_024280395.1 Gammaproteobacteria bacterium
AAAAAATTGGCGTCCCTAGACGGAGAAAAAGCGAACGAAATTCTCGACCAACTTATTGAATGGAATGACTATTTAGAGAAGCATGTCCCCTACTTTCAAAATCAGGGTTTCGAGCCATGAAAACAAAATTCATGGCACCAATGAATGCCACAAGTTCATTTAATCAAGCATCGGGCAAACATAAAAAACACAACAAGGCAAAGGCAACATCTCCGCTTTCAATCCGGTTGACACTTGATGAACGCGCTTACCTTGAAGAATTGGCAGGTAATCAGTCTGTTAGTGCTTATGCACGTAAAATACTACTTGGCACAAAGGCAGAAAAACGCATTACTCTACGTAAGCCGAAAATGGAAGATATTCAATATTCCACATTGCTTGCCAATCTTGGTCAATCGCGTTTGTCCTCTAACGTCAACCAATTGGCAAAACATGCCAATATGGGAACGCTCGATTGTTCTCAAAATATTGAACAACAATTGGAAGATGCTTGCGGTGCAATATTTGCTATGCGTGATGCGTTGTTTATGGCTTTAGGGCATCGTCCGAATGCAAAGAGCAAGAGTCAATGATATTAAAGGGCAACCAACGAGGCGGAGCTAAAAACCTCGCCCTGCACCTACTCAAAGAAGAAAACGATCATGTAGAACTGCATGAATTGCGTGGGTTTGTATCGAATGACTTGGTAACAGCTCTAAATGAAGCCTATTTCATCAGCAAAGCAACAAAGGCTAAACAGTTCTTATTTTCTCTTAGCCTAAACCCTCCTGCAAATGAAAACGTCTCAACAGAAACATTTGAAAACGCTATTGAGCGTATTGAAAAGAAGCTGGGCTTAGTTAATCAACCACGAGCTATTGTGTTTCATGAAAAAAACAATAGACGACACGCTCATGTCGCATGGTCACGGATTTACAACAATGGTCAAAAGTTAAAGGCCGTTCAGATGTCTCATTCAAAATTAAAGCTCATGGATATTTCACGTGAGCTTTATATTGAGAATAAATGGCAAATGCCAAAAGGTATGCTGAACGCTCAAGAATGCAACCCAAAAAACTTTACTCATCAACAATGGCAACAAGCTAAACGTATTGGCAAAAACCCAAGAGCGATTAAACAAATCTTTCAGGAGTGTTGGGCAGTAAGTGATAGTAAAATAGCTTTTGCCAACGCCTTAAAATCCCGTGGCTATATTCTTGCCAAAGGTGATCGTCGTGGATTTGTGACACTTGATCACCGTTGTGAAATATTTTCTGTTTCTAAATGGTCGGGCATTAAGGTTAAAGAAGTAAAAGAAAAACTAGGGAATACAGATAACTTGCCATCTGTTACCGATGCACAAACTCAAATCGCCAAAGATATGAGTGAACGTTTAACCATGATGAAAGACCAACAACAAACAGCTATTCAAGCTCGCATGTCATTGATAAAAACAAATAAATTACAATTGTTGCAAAAGCATAGAAAAATCCGCAAAGCTCTCAAAACCAAACAAGAAGCACGCCAAATTCAAGAAACTAAAAATAGACAAGATCGCTACAATAAAGGAATACGGGGCATTCTTGACCGTATCACCGGAAAACATACCCGCATTAAAAAACAAAACGAACAAGAAACATTGCTCTCCCATCAACGTGATATGCAAGAAAAAGACCAGATGATATTCAAGCAAATGGAACAAAGCCAAAAACTACAAAACCGAGCGGATAGATTACAAGAATTTAAACAAACAAAAACTCAATCTCTATCATCTGATATCAAGCAATACCGCGAAATTGAAACTCATAAACGTGAATTGTTTGAGTTAAGAAAAAATAAAACTAAAGGTCAAACTATTAGCGCACCAACACACGAAAGGTAAGATTAAACAATCGCCCGTTTCAATGTTTGCGGCGAAACATCTAATGCACTGGAAATCTGCGTAATAGTTCCCACTCCGCCATTAATCAACATCATCGATTTCGCCCATGAAACCTGTTCAGGCTTAAGTTTTCTTGGTCTCCCGATAATGCTCCCGCGTTTACGTGCTGCCTCCATTCCCTCCTTGGTTCGTTTAGATAAAATAGAGCGTTCCCATTCCGCCAGTGCTGCACTAACGGTATAAAGCAACTTGCCCTCTGGTGTGCGCGTATCAAAATTCTGGGTTAATGAATAAAACTCGATATTGCGCTGATGTAATTTATCAAGCTCGCTCAACGCATCAATGACCGAACGATATGCTCGATCAAGCGACAATACCACCAACACATCACCATCAACCAATTGATTTATGAGCCTATCATACACGGGGCGTTTTTTCTTAACGGCTGATACTCCATCTTCGATAAACACCTCGTCACAGATTTTTTCGAGCTGATTAACTTGCCGATCAATCAACTGCTTATCTGTTGAGGTGCGAATATAGCCTAATTTACTCATAATGTTCTCGATTCATTGCATAAAGGAACGGTTTTAACCAAAGCCATAATTGGCTTTTTCTCTCGTTCGTTCAAATTGATCCAAGCCTAGTAAGTACCTCTTACACAACAAGAAAACAATGTTTCAATTTATTTGCATGAGTTCGGTAACTTATAGTCACTATTGTAGTCAAAAGGGTTCCTTTTTGAACTAGTATAAATCATTGATATTGTTGAATATATTCGACCTGTAAATCACAAAAGCATTTACGAGGCGTTTCCCGATGATAATCACTTGATATGCTATTTTTGATCCATGAAATGAACCTCCATTAATTTTTAGCGCATATATTGGCTTTAGCTATTGTAAAGCTATTTTTTATGCACTTTAGTGCATTTATTTACACCTTAGGGGGTTGACTTACGGGTCAAATTATTTTCTTGCGTATAGGTGGTGATTTGCGGTATATTGTTACATTGATAATATACATAAGCCACCAAGGATGAAGGGTTATGAGTATGAATATTAGAAAAAGTTTTAGTAATACAGCGAAAACGCTAGCATTAGGCACGGTGCTTTCCCTCTCGACTGTGGCAAATGATGTAATGGCTGAAAGCCCTGCGAGTGCGAGTAGTCACAGTGCAAACTCATCATCTGTGTCGCATTCCGCACCTGTTCAAAAGAAAACACCATTTGAACTAGCTGAAATTGCCGGAAAATATTCAGAAGAAAATAATGGTATTGGAATGTTTATCAATGTTGCCCCAGGCACAAGATACACGCCACAGCAAATTGGCGATGCCTTGGTACGTAAATTTGCAAAAGAGGGCATTGAGTCTGAATACACTTTCAACTATGCAAGTAAGGGCAATTCTACAGTGTCATTCTTTGTTCGTGGCATCCCTTATACTGGATACGGACTTGGCATGGCCAAAGAAGGCTTTGAAGTTGTTTCAAAGACTTTCCACGCTTTAGAAGCTAAAGACATAGCCAGTAATGACCTAGCATACAATCACAACTAAACATTCATTGATATATTTTGACTTGGGTCTTGCGGGGTAACTTCTTGCTTAACCTCTGGTGATTTAATTTCACCACTGGCAGCTTTTGCAAAATTATCAGCAATTTCAAGCTTTTCAGCTTCAAGAAACAGATCTTCACCAAAAAAATCATCAAATAAATCATCTTTTGAGGCGGCTGAATCTACTATTTCATGCTCACCAAAACCGTCACCCATACGGTCACTAAATTCATTTCCAACGACCTCAGTCAAGCCATCATTTGTGTGTGCAGCATGATACAACTCACTACCAGAACTCTTATCCAAAGCCGCCTGCATAGCTACAGGATCATTGGCTGCTTGAGCATCCAATAAATCATCAACATGGTCATTCAATCCATCAACTCTATCTTGATAATCATTACGCAAATCAATGAACTCTTCACGCTCCGCTAGCTCTTCATTCCTTAAAGCAATCACTGCTAACCATTCAGGCGAGCCCTCTTTACCTTGCGCCTTTAATTTTGCCAATTGCTCATCATACTTGGCTATCTTTTCCGTACTCTCATCAATTTTTTCATTCAACTCATCAATCTTGCCCTGCAACACTTTAATTTGTGACTGCAAATCATCAATACGATCTTGAATTTGTATAAGTAAGGTATGGTGAGATTTAGATTTATTCTTCTCTTTCTTCGCCTTGAGAATGGCGGCATCATCGGCTCGGTTCATATGCTTGACCCGATACCCAGCACCAATTGTTTCACTATCAGCCTCAACAGAAAGATTGCTAAGCGTCTTATCCAATGCTTCGCGCGCATCGGAGACGTTGTTCACATCTTCGCCGTTTGGATTTTTGCCGTTCTTACTCATTTTCCCACCCCGTATATATTTTCAAACCTGAGCCCTCTTATTGGGGTTCTTTGTGTTCTTATATATTGAGTATGGAGAAGAAAAGTTTTAATCTCGTTAATTATACATACAATTTTATCAATTAATTCAATAGTTTACGGCTTTTTAGACAAATTGTATCTATTGTTAATTATGTTTTAACTAATTCTCGTAAAATGAGATTAATTGATCAAAGAACTCCATATGAGCAACAGGGATGGTATTAACTTTGCCAGATAGAATATTGGCAATTTTGGTATCGGTAAGCCCTGTAGGAGCGTTATTTCGCAGAAGAAACCGTTTCCGGCTAAAGTTTGGACGAATTGCGAAGATTTGGTTTAATTGCTCTAATAACTCATCATCCACCAATACTCGTTGAGCCTCACAACGTGGAATAATCGAGCTTTTTTCTGCATCATTAATGCTTTCATAAGCCGTTATTACTGCTTGAAAATCCTCTGCAACGGTCATTTTTGCAATACGAGCAAACCAACTCTCAATTCTTTGAATGGTGATATTGTGTTCAGGCTTTAGAAGATTGTTTGATTGCATATGCTTGTATAGCGCACGTCCACCAATTCCCGTTCTATCCTTGTGTGCATCAAGAGATTGATACATTTCCATGGTGATTGGAATGTGGTTCTTATATTTCCTCATGGGTACAACTATATCTATTCGAGAGAATAAACCAAGCCACGTTTGCAAATGTTCAACATTACCAATCCATATTCATTGCCTGATTATGCATATCGGATAAATGCTCAATAAAGCAATCCATTTCGTCCACCGAAATCATGGCTTTTTGGTATGTTCCATCTTTTGTCATGGTTAATATAGTTGGCAATTCACTTTTAATGTAAATTACCTCGGGGAAAATTTCTGACTCCCAATAATATACGATAAAATCATTTATAACCGACAAAGCTTCTGATTCTTGAAATTCCAAATCTCTTTTGAATGAAAAACGACCATTATCTTGTTGGTGGGGCATTAGTAAAGGAACAGCTCCTGCTCCTGTATGAATCGAAAATGCTTCCCCTCTCTTCCCAAATGCACCATGTGCTACATAATTTCTGATCTGACGTTTAATCAACACTAATTTGTCGTAATATTTGTTTATTTCTGGATTAGAAATATCTAATACAGTTTTAAATTTATCTCCCCAGTTCCCTTCTGCTAAATCTGCAACCTCTTTGCCTGTATTAATTTTACATTGTAGTATTGCAGCATGAATAAATACGTGCTCTGTCCAACTAAAAAAAGCATCTATAGCAGATAAGGCCAACCAATTAGCGTTTCGTTTTAACTCAATTGATGGAATTGAGATAGTTTTAGCATTATCATTGAGTTCTGTAATTATACGTTCATCTTTTCTTTCTATAGCTTCACTATTCACCTTGTTGTATTCATCAAGATGGTATTGAAATCTATGGAACAAATTATAATTATGATTAAGTACATTTAGTTCGGAATTATCCGCACATTTTTTTGCCCTCCATTCAAAATATGGTTTCGAAAATTTAATAGCTTTCTGTATCAATATAACAATTACTTTTGCATCTGCTTGTTGGGTTTCTTTGTCTTTTGCAAACAACCCAAAACCAAATTTTCGATGCTCAAGTAAATATGCTTCACCTAGGTAATCAATTGGAATTGACCAAGAAACTTTTTCAAACTGACCTAAATTTCTAAACCCTAATAAGTCTATAAATAGAAAATAACATAAGTAATATTCTGGTAAGCTTTTACTCTCTTCTGTTTTTTGAGCTGAAAAAAGAAAATCCTTATCAGCTCTCGTTTTTTCGCTTACTGGAGATATAGGTTTTAATATTTGGAAAATTTCAATTTTAAACTTCTCAAGGTCTTCAGGGAAACTATATTTTTTAGCCATTATAATCTCTAATTTATTTTATTGATTTCAATTTCATTAACAGTAACGACTTGTTATAACTTATTTATCATATTGCAATCCCAATACCTACTAAAGTAACAATAATTGAAAGAATTGTAATGATATGAGATCTATGGATTGCACTCCAACCACTATCAGTTAATTTATATATAGGCTTGTCAGATTGAAAAAGCTGGCCTTTTGGTAATGAACCATCTGTTCCAAGTTTTCCAGTTGGAATGGAGTCATGCAATACTTCAATCCACCCTCGCATCAAACAAGTTTGGAGGTTTTCTTCATGCAACTCAGTATCAGGTAGAGCCTTTTCAATCACCCAAACATTTCCAGGTTTTAGAACCATACTTACCCTTTGCTTTGAAAGTAATTTAAGTGTTTTATGGATTGAGTATTCTCGTTTCATATTTGAACCTTAACAGTTTATTATTCGATAAATGCCTTATGTTATCATAGATGAATTTGTTAGTTCTTCGTATTAGTAAGATTTATTTAAAACTGGTTTAGTGGCTCCAAAAAATATGCACTTCATCATAGGTGGTTTCAATGGTGCAAATATCAACACTTAGTTTCATGTCTCCATCCATTTTTTATAGTCCTTATAATAAAGTTAAATACTCTGAATTTTCATTAATAAAACAAGCAGGCTCATACACGTGCTTAAGTCTTGAGGGTTCGATATAGGGGCATAGCTAAATATGGTGATAATATATTCAAACCTGAATCAGGTTGAATTTAGACAATATGTGTTAAGACTTGTCTTAAATAAGTGACTATTACGAAAAAACATTCGAATTGATCGAATTTGTTAGACCTATAGCCGGAATGAATCTTCAACTTTATAGAAAGCCATTTCAGCTATTAACCCTTCCCCAAGCTTTTGCCTTGTTTTAGACTCTTCCGCATGAGCACCCAGTGACAAGTATATTAATGCACTTCGAACCAATTTCAACAATTTAATTGACTGGGATATAAACTCTTTATCTCCAATAGAATATGATAAATCATGGCCTTCATTTTCTCTAAAAGATTTAGCATCAACAAAGGTATCTTCATATACGCGAAGATATTTATGAGCAATATGGTTTCTTATATGGTTGAGGTGACGAGCATCGGGCTCTATTGATTGGTTTTCATCTTTCTTGAAATACAAATCCTTGCTCAGCCAGTATAAGCCTCTAAGGGGCCAATTATCCGAGTTCAGGAATTTATCTGCAAGTGGTTTATTACGATTACTAGAATTATGCCATACAGTGTTAAATTGAACTCTATGAACTTTGACTGATAATTCCCAGTGCTCATTAACTAAGTATGCAATTTTGTCAAAAATTGTATACGCCGAAAGGAATGCCATTTTAAGTTTTTCTATCCATAAACGATATTTTCGAAAATCCAACATGTCGTACAGCATTACTCTCTTATCAGAGAAATGAAGTTTTCTCTCTGATTCTTCGATTGCCTCAAATATTATATATCGAGTAGATACATATTCCTGTTTAAGCTGGTTATAAATCCCATAAACCTCAGGTAATATTAGCTCGTTGCTCTCCACAGGAATTACAATAGAAGGAAAGGTGAGTATGTCATTAGCAACAAAATCTTTATCAAAAATATCGTTTAATGGGTTCAAAAATAGCCGATTATCAATACACCAAGTACGATATGTACGTTCAGCCTTTGATCTACCCCTTGATTCATCTGGTGGAGTGAACTCGAACTCATCCCAGTCATTTATAGAGTTTAAAGTTCCAAGCCAATTAGTCATTCCTTCTGTTGCATGATCCTCTACTCCTATATTAAGTGCCATTTTAATTTGATGATAGCTTTCATTATAAAATAGTAATTGGTGCCCTTGATCGTACAAGTACCTCGCATACCAAGATAAACAGTGTCCTCTGTTCCCAATTGCCATAGCGTGTTTTGGTAACTCTTGTATAACGCCATCCCATGATTCTATTGCTTCAACAAAACGACCTACGTGATTTAATGCATTAGCCAAATTAGTTTGAACCCTAAACCTTAAATCAGAGCTGTCATCTTCCAAGGGAACCTTTTTACACTCCGACAATGAGAGCCGGAGGTAATATATTTCCTTTTCTAGGTATTTGTCTTCCCAAGACCAACTTTTTATATTGCCCTCAATATACCTCTTCGTGGAGTAGCAATTAGCATAACAAAAATGAAAATAAGCTCTTTCAAGAAGCGGCATATCACTCTCTAATCGAATTTTAATTTCAGAAATATATTGATTTATTGCCTCAATATCTTCCTCATCAAAAGCTCTATCAATTGCTGTGGCAAAATCATCTAGTGCAGAGTTCATAAATGTCTCCTTTTAGGTCTAATAATTATTGGGATTTATCGTGATTAAATAATTGATTATAGTTCAATTTTTCATCGTTGACTTTGCCAATTTTTATTAATAATTGTTATTATACACAAACTAGCCATTAACCAGTATTGCATTGATTCAATGACTCCAAAAAATATGCACGTCATCATGAGCGGTTTCTATTGTAAAAATATCACCACTTAATTCCATATCTCTACCCATTTTCTCATAGTCTATATAAAAAACTAAATGCTCTGGTATTTCACTAGTGTCTTCTGTTAGTTCTTGGGCATAGTCAGCTACAGAGCAATGACAGCCATTGTAATTTTCTTCGGTGGCTTTTTTTGCATCATCCAAATTACCACCAAAGTGGTTTAATAACTCTCCGGCTATTTCTGGATTTTCATCAATAAAACAGGCAAGATCATGCACACGCTCAAATCCTTCATATTCACTTAAGCCATAAGCACCAAATCCTTCATAATCGTGTATTGCCCATTCCTCACTATCAGGTTCAAGGCTATTTTTCAGCATGTCATTAACTTGGTTTTGTATCTCGTCCACTTCATCAAGTGCATTAATCCAAACACCGTGTAATCTACCGCCGTTATAAGCTGATAAGTCAGCTACATATATTCTTATATCATCACTCATTTTCTTATTCTCCTAAATCAGATTAAGGTTTCTCAGCGAAGCGTTTTGCATCGCGCATGAAAACCTGACTGACTGGCGAAGTTCGGGGGTACAAACATCAACTTAGGCGGAACCACCCGATTTGCACAAACGGAGTGCGGAAGATTGGGGGATGGGTTGATGTGCGTTGGTGGGCAGAGCCCCAAGTATTTTTTGATTGTGCTTTTAACGAAGTTTTTTAATGGGGCGTTACGGGGTGTCCCCGTTAGAAAGGGTTGTTGGAAAACGCCAGAATGGTGGTTGGAACAAGGGGAAGGCTTTCCCCTCAATGATAATCGATACTGTTATATAATCAAGATTTATACAAATCCTTGCAATTCAAGCTTTCTGAATGTGTTTTTATCTTAATGATGATACACTTGATTTTAAACAAAATATACTAATTGAAAACTTAAAAATATCATGCTTGAACAATTAAAAACAAATGATCCAATAGATGATATTTTAGATATTCAAAGTAACTTTCTTGGGACAAAACCCCATAAAGAAAGAAAGCAACTTGGTCAATTCTTCACTGGAATTACGGTTGCAGATTACATGGCATCTTTAATTAATCTTCAAAACAAAAATACAGTTCGTATTCTTGATGCTGGTGCAGGAACTGGAATTTTAACTGCATCAACAGCCTTAAATTGCTTAAATATTGGTTGTGAATCTGTTCATGCTGTTTTGTATGAATTGGATGAAAACGCTATTCCAAGCCTTAATCAAACAATGCAAATTGTTCAAAGCATTTTTGATGAACATCAATCCTTATTTACTTACGATATACGATGTGAAGACTTTGTTCTTGTACGGCCTGATAAGGATAAAGCAATTAAGCCATTTGATATATCAGTAATCAATCCACCATACTTTAAATATAGTGCTAAAACATCACCTTATGCAAAAATGGTATCTGATTTGTATCGAGGCGATCCAAATATTTACGCATCATTTATGGCTATCGTTTTAAACAGCCTTAAAGACGATGGTCAAATGATTACGATTACACCGCGAAGCTTTACTAATGGCCTTTATTTCAAGGGTTTTCGACAATTCATATTAGATCAAGCATCTATCGATCTAATTCATGTATTCAAAAGTCGTAATAAAGTTTTTAAAGGTGCAGGTTCAGAAGTACTGCAAGAAAACATTATTTGTCGATTTGTTAAAGGATCAACTAAAAATACAATTACAATTCAATCAAGTGACTGCGACACCAATATCAATGATAAGGAAGCACCAAAATATCCCGTTGATTTGATTGTTGATCCATCAAATGATCAATGCTTGATAAGGATTCCTGAGTCATCTTACGAAGCTAGTATCCTTAAACAGGCAGAAATACTGCCAACAACTTTTGAAAATGCGGGATATTTTATTTCAACTGGACCAGTTGTTGAACATCGAACAAGAAAATACATTACTGAGAAAACAACATCAAAGAATACAATCCCTCTTTATCGTCCACATAATGTTTCACCACCATTGGCAAAATGGGATGGACACCATAAAAAAGAAGTATCCTTTAAATTAATAGAGGGACACGATAAGCACACAATCAAAAATTGTGTCTATGTGTTATTAAAACGTATTTCATCAAAGGATGAAATACGCAGATTAGTTTCAGGCGTTTATCTAGCTGAAACACACAATGATGAATTCATAGGTTTCGGAAACAAATTAAACTATATAGGTGTCACTGATGGCAAATTATCTGCTATTGAAGCACATGGTATTTCTGCTGTCTTAAATTCATCTTTTATGGATATTTATTTTAGATGTATCTCAGGCAATACACAGGTTAATGCGACTGAAATCAGAGTTATGAAATTTCCGACACGAGAGCAAGTCAAAGAAATAGGGGCTCAAGTCCATAAGTTAAAATCATATAACTTAGAAAAAATTAATTTAATTGTGAATGATAAGCTTGGTTTATCAATACTGGCTTAAGGAGAAAAATTTGGAATTTACAGATCTGCAAAATGAAAAACTAACGCAAGCAAAACTATTGCTAAATGAATTGGGTATGCCTCCGGCACAATGTAATGATCGTTCAGGTTGGGTTTTACTTGCTCTAGCTAATGTTAAACCCTCAGAAGAATGGAGTACCGCAACTTCTCCTTTATTACCAACTGTCAATATAATGGAATTTATCCGTGTTCAATATAGCATGGATTATAAACCTAATAGTAGAGAAACTATTAGAAGGCAAACTCTCCATCAATTTGAACAAGCTCGGATAGTAGATCGCAATAGAGATAATCCTGCACGACCTACTAACAGCAAAGATAACAATTATTCATTAAACCAAGAGATATTAGATGTTTTAAGAGCGTTTCCAAAGCAAGATTGGAAAGCAAAAGTGAAAATTTATAAAGAGGCTGTGCCAGAATTGATCGCTCAATATGAACGTAAAATCGATATGCACAAAATTCCAATTACATTACCCAATGGTAAAGTAGTAAAACTATCACCGGGTAAGCATAATCAACTTCATGCAGATATTGTCCATGAGTTTTGTTCTCGATTTATTGGAAATAATGGCAAGTTACTTTACATTGGTGATACCGCTAGTAGTCGCAAAGAAGGTGGGAAATTGATGTTTTTAGAATCTGAGTATTTAGAATCTTTAGGCGTACCACCAATGTCTCATGATAAATTACCTGATGTAGTGGTGTATGATGAAAAACAGAAATGGTTGTTCTTAATCGAAGCAGTAACAAGCCATGGCCCTGTTTCACCAAAACGTTGGATTGAACTTGAAAAAGCATTTGAAGATTGTAAAGTTGGGCTTGTGTATGTAACTGCATTTCAAAATAGAGCTGAATTTCGGAAGAATGCAGCAAACATTGCATGGGAAACTGAGGTTTGGATTTCCGATAACCCCGATCATATGATTCATTTTAATGGTGATCGGTTTCTAGGACCGCATATTAAAAAGTAAGATTAATAGCATATTAATTCATTGGCCTTTTATAGTGTAAGTTAAATGACATTTAGCAACACATTTAATATGAAAAAGTGACTTAATTTACTCGGCGATTTGTTTAGCTACAAATTTCCTTCAATTTACGAGAGAATATTAATACATGGATAAAGGTAATCATTATCATAAATGTGATTTACAAGTACATTCACCTAGGGACTTAAACTGGAAAGGTGGAGCTTGTATTACTGATGAAGAAAGACAGGCATTTTCAAAAACATTTATTAAGGAATGTAGAGAAGCAGGCCTTCATGCTGTAGCAATTACTGATCATCATGATTTGGTTTTTTATGAATATATTAATAATGCAGCAAATGAAGAAGTTGATGAAAATGGAAACCCAGTTCTAAAGGAAAATAAAATTATTGTTTTCCCTGGAATTGAACTCACATTACATCAACCTCCATGCCAAGGGTTATTGATTTTTGATTCAGATTTTCCCGAAATATTATTTCCAACCGTCCTCGGTTCTTTATCATTAGCCCAAGCACCAAAGGCAGATTCGAAAACAGCTCAAACTCTACCTATTCCGAGTGCTACAATTAATAGTATTAATGATGTTTATTCAAAACTTGATGGGACAGATGGTGTAGAAGGGAGATATATATTTCTTCCTCACATTAAAGAAAAAGGACATCAAACTTTAATGAGAAAAGGCTTCCATGAAGCATATTCAAAAATGCCAAGTGTGGGTGGATACGTTGATGGAAGGTTTGAAGGTGGTGGTATTGGGTACTTAAAAATTATAAATGGAGAAGTCGAAGCTTATGGCTTTAAATCGTTAGCTGTAATACAAACTACTGATTATCGAGGTGACCAGAAATTTAAAGATTTAGACATTGCAACTTGGATTAAATGGAAAGAGCCAACTGCTGAGGCTTTAAGGCAAGCTTGCCTAGCTAAAGAATCAAGAATTAGCCTAATTGAACCAGAAATACCTAATATCTATATAGAGAAAATTGATGTAACAAATTCTGCATTTCTTTCAAAATTTGATCTTGATTTTAACCCGCAACTAAATTCAATTATTGGTGGTAGAGGTTCAGGAAAATCAACAATTCTAGAATATGTAAGATGGACTCTTTGCGACCAAACTGAAAGTTTTGGAAAAGATGAGGCAAAATCAGAGATTGAAAGAAAACGTAACTCACTTATTGAAAAAACTCTTAAAGATGTTGGTGGTGAAGTCAGAATTTTTTTCATTGTTAATGGTACAAGACATATAATTAAGAGGAACCCTGATTCAGAGGATGTTTTACTCAAAGTTGGAGATGGAGACTTTCAAAATGTAAGGCCACAACAAATAAAAGATTTGTTGCCTATTCAATCATATAGTCAAAAACAATTAAGTAGTATTTCTATCAGATCAGATGAACTGAAAAGATTTATTGAGCAACCAATTTCAAAAATCATAGAAGAAATTGACATTAAAATTAATGATGCTTCAATCAAAGTAAAATCCGCATATGAAAACCTAACTAGAAGTAAATTGTTAAGGAACGAGCTAAAGAAAAATGAAATTGAAACAAATTCATTTAAACAACAAATTGAGAAGTTAAGAGCAGGACTCAAGGGCATTTCAGATTCTGATAAGGATACTCTCAATCGCGCAAACCTTTTCGTGAATGAAAAAAATAAATTTGATGAAATTAATCTTGAGTACTCAACAATACTTTCAAGTATTAGTAATTTAAAAGAGATTGTAACTAAAAATATTTCTGAAAAAACAGATCAGGAAATCCCATATGAAAACAAACAAATTATTGATTCAATTAAAAACGAAAGAAAACTTTATTTAGATAAACTATATGACAACTTAGAATCCTTAGAAGCAGATCAACTTGCTTCTAACAAAAAAATAAATTCACTACATGAAGAATGGGGTGAAATTAGAAATGAATTTAAAACTAAATATATAAAGGCAAAAGATAACTCTACATCAAGTCAAACTACGTTAAATGCAATAAAAGACCTTGAAGATAAAATTGAAAAAATCGAATTTATCACTAGAGAGAAAAGAACTCAGTTATCAACACTAAATATAACTGATGAGGAATTTCACTCAATATTTCAAAGTTTTATGGATTTACAAACTTCAAAAGTTGAAAAATTAAAAGCATCTACGGAATTATTTACTGAATTATCTGATGGCCTTATTAAGGCTGATTTTACTAAAACCATTGATACGGAAACGTTAAGCAATGAAATATCCATGATATTTTCTTCTCATAGTTTAAAAATTCAAAAAACTAGAAGTGAAGAACTTTCTGAAAATGTATCATCATCAAGTAACCCTGTAGAAAAATGGAAGAATATAGTTTTTGAATTTAAATCATTGAGTGAATTTAATTTCCTACCAGATATTAAAGATGAATTACCATATACTCCTATTTTGGATAATGTGGGGTTTACTATATCTAACAAAAAGAAGATTTCAGAAGAATTAAATAGTGATGGTGTTTTAAGATTATCGACAATACTCTTACAGTTTTTACCTACTTTTTATTATCAAACACATAATCAGATGGGTGATAAAATCCCATTTGAAGATGCATCAGCAGGACAACAGGCAACAGCTCTTCTAAATGTATTATTAAATCAAGATGGATTCCCTCTTATCATTGATCAACCAGAGGACGATATCGATAATCGAGCTATTGAAAACATAATAAAAAATCTATGGAACTCAAAGAAGAAAAGGCAAATTATCATAAGTAGTCACAATGCAAATTTAGTTGGTAATGGTGATTCAGAGCTTGTTATTTGTTGTGATTATAATGAAACAAGCAATCAGACAAAGGGGCATATTAAGTATGAAGGCTCTATTGATAACAAAGAAATTAGAAATGAAATAACATCCATTATGGAAGGTGGAGAAAGAGCATTCAAATTGAGAAAAGAAAAATATGGGTTTTAAGGACGTATGAAGTCGCCATTAACCATGTGGTTATTAGGGGAGCTTGGAGGCTCCCATAATTGGCAATCAAACAAGCATTTGTTTGTGCATGGTTCGGTACAGGTGGAGAGGTATATCTCCAAGTCCTGTGAGTGATGAAACGGTGATACGTTTTGTTGGAGTAAGAAGGCTCAATGCCTGAATGCACTAAAGCCGGAGGGATGAAACGGGAACGCACAGCGGGTTCCCTTTCCAAGATGGCGTTGGTCGAAAAATGGTACATTTGTAGGACAACGCACAACTTGCGTGCAACGGGAAGATTTAGATTTTAGTGTATTACTGATGATTTACAAAAATATTTATAAACTGTGACGTTTCAAATGAACCATGCATGACCCGAATTATCTTAGTCTCATATTATAAATTATCTCTGAATCTCACCAAAATTTCAATTACTTACACGCGTATGCAAAACATTTTCTGTTTCCCAATTCCATCCACACTATTACATAAACTGCGCCTTCATTAAATTTAACTTTAATCAAGGAAGATACTATGCAGTGTAAAAAGAAACGCGTAATTATTGTGGCCACAAAAGAAGAGCTTCTCAAAAGTAGCTATTACCAACGTCTTTGGTTGGCGAGTAGGAACATGTCAATTCCACGCAGAGGATGGCTCGATGAAATAGCTGATTGTTTTTGTAGGTTTAGAGGTACAATTATTTATCGTTCTGGTGATCCCTATCATATCCCATTTGTTGATGATGTGTTTGGTACAGAAGATAATCCAGATATGAGGTGGATGAGTTATTATCTTAAAGCCGATGAATCTGAAACCACACCACTTACAATCAGTAGAAAAATTGAAAGGCTTCGATTAATAGACCTCTATTTTAGAATTGAATTCCCCATTATGGCTGAAAAATTTGGTAAATAGTTTTAAGCTTAGAAGTATTGTTGAGGGGTCGGTTAGCTCCCCGTCCCCTCAATATTTTATTTCCTGTTTCCCGAAATTAACAAAATAATGTTTTAGATAAGTTGATCACTTAACCTACGAAAGATCCAAAATGACAGATCAAGAAATAATAACTCAAGCCTTAATAATTCTTAAATCCCGTCTACATAAACCTGATTTTCTCATCAGAGAACAATCTGATGCAAGCTCATATTTAAAGCTTAAAAATTCAGAATTAGAATATGAGTCATTCGGTGTGATGTACTTAAATAATCAACATGGTCTTATCAAGTTAAAAGAAATGTTCCGTGGCACAATAAATGAAGCAAAAGTATATCCACGAGAGATTGTAAAAGCAGCACTCCATTTTAATGCCGCTGCCGTTATCCTAACCCACAATCACCCATCAGGAAGAAAAGAGCCAAGTGAAGCCGATAAAAACATAACCAGAAAACTTATCTCTGCCCTAGAGTTGGTAGAGGTTCGTGTCCTTGATCATATTATTGTTGGCGGTGATGATACTTTTTCATTTGCTCAGAATGGTTTGCTATAATTTTCAATCAATGTTGAAATTATCCTAAAGATTTGTAAAAGATTAGCATAAAACAAATGGTCGAAATCCATTTCAACCATTTGATGAATTAAACAATCTATTAAAAAGAGTTAAGGGCCTTCTTCCCCTAAGCATAACTCTTGATTTTGACACCAACTTGCAACAAATTGAGCATAGTTTTCATTTAAATGCTGCAAACAAATATCGATATAGCGTAATAAATCATAGTTTCGTGTTTGCCTTTTAGGCTGATGTCCTGATACATCAGCTTGAAGGATGTTACGCATTGAACGTTGGTCTTCATCATTATTGGTCAACTGGTGCCAATGACCGATGAAGAAACAATTTAGTCTTGCTTTATGATATATAAGACTCATACATTGAGTTAATGCATCTGGTAAGATACGACTTGATACTTCTATTTGAATTAACGCTAACCAAAATGCCAGATAGTTTTCTGGATCTTTATAGTAATAATCAGGTAACACCCGATATTGTTTAGTTTTAACCATCCCCGCCATTGTGGCGGTGATGGTCGTTCTTTGATTTCGAACAATCATCACCTTTTCTCCTAATCTTCTTCTTTTCGAGTAACATTAATGAAGGCAATAATAGCGGTGATTAATGCCCCTACTAGACTTATTCCCCAAAGTAATTTACCTTGATTTACAGAAACTAATACCCCAATACTTAAATCAATAAGCAGTGAAATGAATAATAATTTCGTTGTCGTACATTCTTGAAATTGTTTTCTCATGATTTTTTCCTCAAGCCCCACATGGAGGCAATTAATAATAGAATTTTGGTTTGAGGATTTGCGCAAATCTCAATTTCAAATTTTAAAGACTGTCATTTAGGAAAGGAATTATTATTAACTTAGTAAACTAGGTTGATTTTTAGGAATTCCTAAGTCATTACAAATAAACCTATAAATTCAAAGAGTTAAATTTTTTTATTGACATAATATATATTTATTTGTTATTAATAATAACTAGAAAGTTTAATAATCAAGGAAAGAAAGGGCTTTTAAATGACAGGGAAAGAAGATACGGAGAGAACTATTCTAAAAAAATCTAGAACTATGCGCTTTGCGAACCTTTACGCAGCGGATATATCCATGCTTTTTCAAATCTTGAATAAACATGCAACTAAGAATAATGAGTCGAGAAAAGAAAGTTTCAATAGAATAGTACAAAATCTCGCTATTGCTGAATTCGGAAGAGAAGAAGCTGCTGCTCATTTTACATCTCTTAGATATTACGATAATGAAATTGACGATATACAGAGCGAGTTTCATTTTCGTAATGATTTATAATAGGCTTATATTCATAACATTTTAAGTTATGGCATTAATGAGTTATAATTCTCAGGACTCATCCTCCTGCTAATTATTATGAATAAAAATGATATTCTGCTAACAACAAAATACAGCACCAAGCTTATAGAACTACTTACTCTAATGACTACAGAGGGGCGAAAACAATTACTCAATGATAAAAAAGTTACTTGGTTAACAGATATTGTTATAACCCATCCCGAAAAACCTAGTAAAAACATCAAAGTATTCGAAGGATATCATTTAAAGGAATTTGCTCAATACAAGACGCCAACTAAAAAGTATGTTGATGGTAATACACTAAGAAATATGCTGCTTTCAAAATTTGGGAATGCTAGTAGCCTAGATACTTTTTCAACAACATTATCAATGTCATTTGAGCTTGTTGAAAAACTATTTGATAGCTTGTGTGAAGTATTGAGAATATCTAAAGTTCAGTGTTTTCTTGAATTTTTAGAGTTCTGTGAAAAAGAACATCGTCCGTTAAGAATTTTTGATAATGATAAGCAGCGTGAAGCCTTTATTGCAGACTTAAGGGAGTATTATGAGCAAGCCAAATCTAATAAAAACAAGATCCCGCCAAACCCTTATAAAGGATTAGAAGTCTTTGGTTTAGAAGACCAAGAATTTTTCTTTGGTCGTGATAAATGGATACAAAAAATTTGCAGAAAATTTGATAAGGCTCCATTTTTAGCCATTATTGGAGCATCAGGGAGTGGGAAATCCTCTCTTATGCTAGCGGGTGTAGCACCAAAACTTATTGAGGAAGATTGGTTGTTTATTCATTTTCGACCCTCATCTTCTACATCCAATGACCCATTTTTTGCATTAGCATCAGCACTAGTACCATTTTACTTTGAAGATGATAACTTTTCAGGAAAGGCTAAAGAGCAAGAAAATATAGCTATAGAGCTTAAAAACGGCTCTGTTTCATTAACTACGTATATTGATGCAATCAAAGATAAGAATAAAAATAAGAAAACATTGATATATATAGATCAATTTGAAGAGCTTTTCACAATGCAAGCTCCATCAGAAGATATAAGTGCATTTATAACTCTTTTGGTTGATTTCTATCAGTCTGTTTATAGAAAAACAGATATACAGACAGTTGTTGCATTAACAATGCGATGTGACTTTTTGCTTAATACCAATGCATATGAAGAGTTTTCTGAACTTATCAGCCAACATGAAGTAATTATCAATCCACCAAAAAAAAATGACTTGAGGCAAGCCATTGAAATGCCTGCTGATTTTTTTGATGTAGATTTTGATGAAGGATTAATCGATTCTATTTTAATCGATGCAGAGTATTTAACTGGTGGATTACCATTGGTGGAATATGCACTAACCGAGCTTTGGGAAACTCAAATAGATAGCCTCATCTCTCATTCTTCCTATCATAAGATAGGCCGTATCTCTGGTGCACTTAGTCAAAGAGCTGAAAATGTATTTTATCAGTTTAATCAAAGAGAACAAGAAGATGCAGAATTAATTTTTATAAAACTTGTAAGTGCAAAGGATGGAAATTTTGATACAAGAAGAGTAGCAACCAGAAGTGAATTTTCTAATGATCAATGGAAGCTTATACATAGACTATCGAGCCAAAAGCAACGTTTATTGGTTGCAAATTTTGACGAAGATCATAACACAGTTGCAACAGTTGAAATATCACATGAGACATTGCTTACACAATGGGATCGTTTACGAGGTTGGCTAGAAAAAAATAGGAGTTTTTTAATTTGGCGTAGCGAATTGAGTTCATTGATGAAGCCGTGGCTTGAGAACAAAGATAAAAGAAATTTGCTTAGAGGCGATGCTTTATTTGACGCGGAACAATGGCTAAAAAAACGCTCAGATAAGCTTGATTCATTAGAAAATGACTTTATTCAAAATAGTATTAACTATGCAAATATTAAAAAAAATCATAGAAAAGAGAAAAAAGCAAAGGCTGAGCGCAATAAAAAAATCCGAATGATAATTTCTGTTGGAGTCATTATAGTTTTAGTTGGTTTGAGTTTTATGCTTAATTCTGCACTTGAAATAGCAAGGCTACAAACAAAAACAGCATTTGATGAACGCAACCGTGCACAAATAAATGAGCGTCGATTTATTGCAAAAAAGGCTGGAGAATACGTTAAACGAGGAGAAAACAGACCCGCTGCATTACTCGCGCTAGAAGCTTTAAAAGAATTAAACGGTGCTGATGTTATTGATACTGATTATGGTAGAGAGTCGATAAATATTTTAAAAAAGCTTAATGGTAAATATCTAGAAACAAATCGAATTCAAATAGATGGAAATACAAGGGATTTTGATATATCACCTGATGGAAAATTATTAGTAACAGCAACGTCAAATGGGAAAGTTTCTGTTTGGGATATTGATACAGGCAATAAGTTGCTTGTAAATAACAATCGTGCCAAAGCATTAAAGTATATTGCTTTTAGTCCAACAGGATCAGCAATATTTTTAATTCTTGATGATGGAACCATGGAATTATGGGAGTTAAGTAGTGGGGCAATTTTAAAGATTTCTTTAAAAAATGGAAAAACTTTTAAAACTGTTAAGTTCTATAAAAACAGTGATATTGTAATTACACAAAATGATGATTGGGAAGTTAGCATTAGTCAATTATCTCTATTTTTACATGATAAAGAATCAATTCCAATTAATAGTTGGGTAAGTAAATCATTTTATTTTGATGATGAAAAATCCACCTTATGGCTAAGTAAATATGAAGATTTAAAAAAGGTTATTATTAAGGATAATACTTATCACTTAGAAAAGGAATGGCATCTAGGTGGTGTTGATGAAATCACTTTTAGCACTAGTGGAAAGTATGTCTTGTTACGTTTAAAAAATTCAACCTATCAAATTGGACTGACAGATAATATAGGAAAGCCAGATCAATTCTCGGATCTAACAATTGAAGATAAAGACTCAGGTCGTCGTTTATTATGGGCTACTGGTTTAGTTCCGGATATTATCTTTGACGAATCAGGAAGCACTGTCATTATAGGTAATACTCGTGATGTTTCGGCGTTTGATATACATACAGGAAATCGTATAAAAGTATTTGATAAAGGAAAGTTTTTACAGGGTCATATCGATTTGTCAGCAGATAGATCAAAATTGTTGACATACACATATGGGAACGAAACTTATGTTTCAGACTATGTTAGTAGTAATTCTATATCAATGCTTGACGATTTAGATAACCGTAAAAAAATTATACTTCCAAACGAGAAGACATTGCCAAAATTTGTCGGTAACTCGACCGCTATAGCGGTACTTGATGCTGATAATATAATTCGATTTTGGTCTCAAACAGTATTTCTTAAGGATCAAGTTATATTAATTGGGGATGGTGAAGAAGTAGGCTGTACTAACTTTAGTAATGATTCATCTATGGTTGTTAATTGTACACATGAAAATAATATAAGAATTTCGGATAAAGAATCAGGTGAATTGAAGAATGTTTTGAAAGGACATAAGAAGAAAGTATATTCTGCGATTTTCAACCATAATGACACAAGGGTTATTACTGCATCTCTTGATGGAACTGCACGTTTATGGAATGTATCAACTGGAAAAGAGATCTACCGTATAGATGCTAAAAGACCAATTCAATTGGCTTTTTTTTCAAATGATGAAACTTCAATAATAGCAATTGGATATAAATCTGATTTTTATCCTAAACAGAATTTTTTTGATTATCATTTTGAAAAAGATATTGATCAGTTAGAAAGTCATATTATAAACAATGTGGATTTTAATAGTTTAGGAGATTTATTTGAACAAGTAGATAACAAATTATCAATATTTACTTTAAATTATAGCCTCCTTTTCAGGTTTGTAAAGCAGAGCGATAGCAGGAATAACTTTTTTTACAGGTATACAGAAGGCGAATCACGAGCCTATGGTCCTATAGCAATAAGTAATAATGGTAAGTTTGCTGCTCAAGCTGTCTCTCCTATAAATAGAAAAAATGTTGATAGTAGTAAAGCCAGTAAATTTGAAGGAATAATTGTTACTAATAACTTAGGAGAAGAAATTCATAATCTGAATGATGGAACTATTGATGCTCTTGGTTTTAGTGAAAATAATCAATATATTTATGCGATAGGTAAGGAAAATATAAATATATTCAATATGCATTCAGGGAAGAAAATTAATAGTATACCCTATGAGATTGATAAAGAAATTGAAGAGGAAATTGATGGATATTTTAGCTATGATGCAAAATATTTCTTCATAGGATCTGAAAAACGAATTCAAATATGGAATGCACTTACAAGTGAACTAGTTTTTGAGTATTACACCTCAGAAGAAACAATAAGTAATGTGATAGTTAGTCCAGATTCTAAAAACGTAATGTGGTCAGAAAAAGACGGTAGAGTTATTATTTCACCAATTCGCCTATATGATAATAACAAACTTATAAATGATTACCGCAATCTTGGAATCCCGCCAATGACACCTGAAGAGCGTAAGGTCTTTTTCTCTTCAAATTAGAAACACATATTTACTAGAACTAATAATCCAGAATATATTTAATATATTCTGGATTTGCTATTCGTAATCTAAATTTTTTATCTTGAGTTAAAAGGATAAAGCCACATGCTTTTGTATAATTCTGGAAAGGTGATCATCTTTCCTTGGACTAATCGATTAACCTCTCTCATTACTATTCATTTTCAATGATACGCGCCATTAAAAATCTTTCTCTAAAACATAATAGCATGAACAATGTGAAACCTATTTATTAAATTTCAGCATAATAAAATTCTCCAATATCTTCATAATTAAATAATAATGAAATATGTATTCCTTTAATTTTGACATATGTAGAGTTTCCCAATAGCTGTGCCATGTACCTTTATACTTGACTGAAATAATTTAATTTAATTCAATCACTAGGAGTATTGTTTGAAAAAATTCAATAGAGTTTCAGCGGATATACAGCAATCAAAAATGATGTTTTATCAACTTGGTTCAAGATCATGACAAATTCTGAATTGTTCATGATTGTTGGACGGTGGGCATCTGGCTTCTTGTTAAGTTTGGCAAATATTCATTCAAGTGAACTTGAACCTAAACTCTTTTTTATAATGAGTTTGGTTGCATCTATCGTAGTTTGGATTTGGATTTTAAAAATCGCCATTGCGATTATTAAAAAAGTCACAGGCTTTGATCATCCCAGACCAAGACAATGATAACCAATCTTTATGACTTACAGGAGGTTGTCGATAAGTTAGATAGTCTCACACCTGAAAATATTATATTTATAACTGCTTTTTATGGAGTTCATGTAGTTGCTGCATTGTTTGCGGCAAGAACTGTATTAACTTATTTTGGTCGTAAGTTTGGATTATACAATCCCACCCAATTTAGCAAATGGCCCCGAATTCCATGGAGGCCATTTTATAGAGTTTATAGTAATATAAATAATTGGTATGAAAAAGTTTTCTTGATTGGAAATCGTGGTGCAACTGGTGGATTTGCCAGTACGCTTACCATGTTCTCATTATTGTTTAAATCAGGTCATATTCATCTAGGTAGAGCCTATGGTTGGGGTTTTGGATTGCTTCAACCAATTGGGATTAAAGTTAAGCGTCATTTGTTCATGATAGCAATGACTGGATCAGGAAAAACGACAGCTCTAAAAACAATGTTAGCCACATGGAAAGGCAGTGCATTTGGAATAGATGCAGGTGGTCAAATTACTGACAGCCTTTGCGAGCATGATCCCCACCGCCAATGGTTTATTTTTGATCCTGATGGTATTTCAAATCATAAGAGTATCAATATCAATTTTTTTGATATTATCAAAGAAGCTATTAAACGTGAAAGAAATGAGGATGTGGCCGTTAAATGGGCTAGCAGAATTGCTTTTGCGCTAGTGGTCATTCCAAGTGGCTCAAAATCACCTTATTTTTACGATGTGTCACGTGAATTTCTTGCAGGTTTAATACTACATGTTCTCACCCATCATGCAGAAGAAGACCACCACCTACCATTTGTTCGCGACGTGATAGTGCATGGATATCCCATGTTTGATGAAAAGAATAAAAAGCTAACAATCGGGAATGAAGCTCATGAATTGTTATTCAAAATCATGTCAGAAAACTCTGCATTCAATGGATTTATTGCAGGTGGAGTTTCTGCACTGCAATCAGCAAGTGGGGAGACAGGTGGAAACGTTCGTAGCACATTACAGGCAGAGACAAGATTATTAGATTTTCCCAATGTCCGTGCTCATTTAATGCATAGCGATATTTCATTAAGCAGTCTTAAAACGCGCGATGATATTGTGTTGATGTTCATTGCATCGATTTACTCTTTACGGGAGGACTTGAGCCGTTTATCTCGCCTATTGACCAATATGATTGCCTATATTTTCAATGATATTAGGGAATATAAAGGTCTATGTTTACTGATTGCTGATGAACTTCCTTCACAAGGATATAACCCAACTGTAGAAGTTATTTTGTCTACATCCAGAAATGATAAATTGGTGTTTTTAGGTGCATGTCAGAGCGTAGAGCAAATGCGAGGCATCTATAAAAATACTAATAATTCTTTCATAGGAGAAAGTGATGCAACATTTTGGATGGGAGGTAATCACCCAGATAATGCACAGTTACTTTCCAGAATTTTAGGTAAGAAAACCATTGTAGAGAAAGACCGATATACAGGGCGTAAAACATACCGCCAAGTTTCAATTATGGAGTCTGAGCAAGTTACCAGATACTTAGACCCAGATAGTGATGAACTAATAGTAACACTAGCTAGTGGTAGAGCCTTAAAGCTCAAAAATGACCCTCACTTTAAAGCTCTTTCAGTTAGGCGTTATGCCGCTGACCCAGATCACAAAGAAACTCTTTTAAGACGTATTACTCGCTTCTTTTTTTGTCGTGAGAAATTCATCAATGACAACAATAATTCAACAACTAATGAGGAAAATAATCATGAAAAAAAATGATTTTGAAAAAGTAAAAATACCCGATGCAATTAAGCGAATTGGTCAACAGGTGAGCAGTTTGATTCCGCCAGATTTTCGCCCTTTATCAAAAGTTCTGCAAGATCAGATAAAGGGTGTTGTTAAGAAACGAAGTGAATTAGCTAGAGAAATCGAGCATACACAAACCGAAGCAATGGCAGCGGCAACGCAGCTTAAGCTTATTGGTGATAACAATTGGCAACGCCCTACATCACACATGAACAAAGTAAAAAAAATAACAGGAGAAATGTATGAATGAGTTTTTAAAAATTTTCACATCCCAAGAACATATGGAGTTTGAAGGCTATGTATACAACGCTAAGAAAGAAGCTAATGCAGTGCCTTTGAAGATTGTATAT
>JAJRQG010000100.1 GCA_024280395.1 Gammaproteobacteria bacterium
ACCGCAGATTTGAATCAAATCTGCGGTTTTTTTACTTCTATTATGTGTACATAACAATCAAATTAAATGGGCCCAAGTCGTTCAAAGCTATCTTTAAAAATGGGGTCCGCAGGCAATGCTAGTTTATAAAGTTCTTGTCCTAGAACCCCATCTTCCGCAATAAAATAAAGCTCTCCATTGTATTCTTGCATCTCAAAATTAACTATGCTGCCTGCATTACCAGGATTGATATCACTAACCATCAAGGTTCCCGCAGTTTTTCCATCGGTATGCCACAGTTCAAATCCAAACCCTACTTTTAACGCAGTGAAATATAGCTCGCCATTAAAAACAGCCATGGGTATTGGAAAACTGTCCACGCCTCCTGTATTTATGTCTTTTAGCATTTGTATTCCCATGCTTGTTCCGTCGCTGCTCCAAAGCTCACACCCATTGGTATTGTCCTCTCTCGGAAAAAGCATAATATTTGTAAGAATCATGGGTTTTAAACTACCATTGCAGCCAAAACTTCCTGTTGGAGGAATAAAATCAGGATCAAATGTAATTTGCGTTGGATGCCTGTCCCCAGTTGTTACCTTCCACAATTGCAAACGTGGAGAGACACCAGCTGTGGCAAAGAAATACACGCTCCCATCAAAAACAGATAAATATTTGGGTGAATCATAATCAACCTGACTACCATTGACTACACCCGCTTCATCATATATTGCAGTAGTACCAGCGTTTGTGCCATCAGAACGCCACAATTTAGTCCCAGTAGGATTACTTGAAAGAGCAGGAATATACAATTCATTGGCCAACACAACTCCTCCAGTGCCACTGACATCTGATAGACTGTAACCAACACCTACGTTAATGTCTTTTATCATTTGGGTGGTGGCAGTGGTTGCATCGGTACTGTACAACTCTCTTCCTGTAGTTGTTTCTATCGCAGAAAATAAAAGTTTAGAACCGACTTTCCAAAAACCTCTAGGATTAGGACTATTGTTATCACTTACAAAGTTGCCAATAGCAACCGTACCCGATGTATCATTCCTCCTGCGATATAAATTAACTGGTGAACCTGACACACTCGAATCTTGGCCAGCTAACACTAATTCTGTAGTGTCCAATACGGTACTATAGTAAGAAGTACCTCCAAAAACATTGAAATCAGGCTCAATTTGAACAGCACTATCTATACCTCCAGTCGTATTCCACCAAGCCTTTGTGGAAAAAGTATTAAAAAACAGCTGCCCATTAAAAACCAATAACTCACTAACATAATCATTCCCAATGGTATTAACACCATCAGCCAATACTGTACCTGCTTCAGTTCCATCAGTCATCCATAAGCCATTCAAATCACTGGTTCCAAAATATAGCTCCCCTGCAAATGATGTCAAAAACTGTGGAGAACTAGATAAATTGCCAGAATTAATGTCTTTGACAAGTACAGGTTCTAGAACTTGAGCATTGGAAATATAGCTCAGTACTATTAATGACAACATCATTAAATAATTGTTTTTTTTAGTAGGGGTATATAATTTTCTCATGCCGATTTCCTCTAGTAAGTCATTTGTAACCATGATAAAGAGCGTACTATATTTCGTAATAACAATTTATTCTTCTAAGAACACTCATTAATTATACTTTGGACTTTATCGAGCAACTCTATTAATTTCGAAAAATCTCATTAAAACATGACATTGGTCTAACAATAATCCAATTATTGTTATTGGTGTAATTACTCCAATATTAATTGTCTTGTAATCATCAGGCTCACATAAACACTTGTAGTGGGTTGATTCCTTACTGGTTAAAAGCAGTCACCCCTGAGACGCCGTGTAATTTTAAACAAACATTTCTCTGGCTTTTATCAAACTTTCAACAAAATAATCTATCTCATCTTTTGTATTATAAAACGCAAGGGAAGCACGGGCAGTTGCAGGTAAATTGAAGTGTTTTATAGCAGGCATGGTGCAATGGTGACCGGTGCGAATGGCGATTCCGTAATGGTCTAGGATTGTACCCAAATCATGTGGGTGTACGCCTTTTAGTGTGAATGAGATAACTGATACTTTGTGACTCGCCGTTCCGATGATACGTAAACCTTCGACATTTAATAGTTTTTTAGTAGCATAGTTCAATAATACTGTATCGGCTTTGTGTATGTTTTCAATGCCGTGTTTAAGAATATAATCTGCTGCAGCTCCAAGCCCTATGGCTCCTGCGATATTGGGTGTTCCTGCTTCAAATTTGGCAGGTACAGCATTGTATACTGTTTTCTCAAAAGTCACATGGCTTATCATTTCACCACCACCGTGATACGGCGGCATGGCTTCTAAATGGTTCATTTTCCCGTACAATATTCCTATTCCAGTTGGGCCGTACATTTTATGACCAGAAACAGTATAAAAGTCACAATCAAGGTCTTGAACATCTATTTTTAAATGAGCAGTGGCTTGTGCACCATCAACCAGCACAGGCACATTTCGTGCATGGGCGATTTTAACAATTTGCTTGATTGGATTAATGGTTCCCAATGAGTTGGATGCGTGAACTACTGACATAAATTGGGTTTTATCGGTAATCAAATCGTTTAACAATTCAATTTGCAATTCACCATCATCATTAAAAGGCAAAACTTTGAGAATAGCTCCTGTTTGTTCACACAACAACTGCCAAGGTACAATATTAGAATGGTGTTCCATTTCTGTGACAATAATTTCATCGCCTGCTTTGACCCTTGAACGCACAAAAGTTTGCGCCACCAGATTCACACCTTCGGTACAACCACGGGTGAAAATTAAATTCTTTTCACTGGGAGCATTCAGCAATGTTGCCATCGACTCTCGTGCGGCTTCAAATAAATCTGTCGCATCGCCACTGAGTGTGTGTACACCACGGTGAACATTGGCATTTGTTTTACTGTAATAATTGCTGATTGCATCAATCACTGATTGTGGGCGCTGTGCCGTAGCAGCATTATCAAAATAGACCAATGGTTTATTGTGTACTTTTACATCAAGGCAAGGAAAATCTTTTCTGTTCACATTATTTCTCTATAATTCTATTCGATCTAAAAAATCTTCTGCTTTAAAAATATTGGCATCTTGCAGGAAGGATTCTATCAACATAAACTTAGCTTGTTCTTTGGGTATTCCACGAGAACGCAGATAAGTTAATGACATTTCATCCAATTCACCAATGGTAGAACCATGGGCTGCAATCACATCATCGGTATTAATTTCTAGCTCTGGGCGTGAATAGATTTTCGCATCATCGGACAACAATATATTCTTCAAGCTTTGTGCCACATCACTGCCATCGGCTCCAACACTGACCACTGCCTTGGCATTGAGTGCAACTTGGCCCTTGTCTGTTGCCAATGAGCGTTTAATCACTTCGCTTTTGCAATTGCCGACAACATGATTGGTTTGGACATTTTCTGCAATATGGCAACTGTTGTGCACCACATTGATTGATGCAGTCTTAAAAGAACTGTGTTCACCTTTAAAATCAACATCTTGAATACTGTGTGACAGATAAGCATTGTTATTACTTGTACACTGTTCGATGGCAACATTTTCACCACAGTTAATTTTTGTATAATGAATTAAGGCAGCTGTTTTGGCCAATAACTTGTGTGATTGTAATTTTAAACGAGAGTTATTCTGCGCATTAATTATCGATACATGATTAATCCGACAATCGTAATCATAACTTTCGGTTAAATCCAACTGGGCACTCTCACCAACATGAATAACGGTTCGAATATTTTCCCAATCGGCTGTTACTTGTTGGTACTGGATGTGTAGCTTCAATTTTGAATTGGCAGGAATAGTCAATTCAAAACCTGAATTTAACATGACAGTGTTGAGTTCTACAAAAACACGTTCTTTGTCATCTTTTTTGTCAAAGGTTAAATCTATCCAACTGTTTTCATCAACTTCAGTTATATTGAGCATACCAGTGTCTTTCGGCAATTCACTGTTAATAGTAAAGACAAAGTGCTCATCACCTTCAGCAATATCCGTTACGTCTTCAAGACGTTCCAATCGTTTAACATCGGTATATTTCCACAACTCAGACTTGCGAGTTGGCAAACCCAATGTTTGAAAATTTTTCAAAGCTTGTTGGCGTTTAGTTTGTAACCAACTAGGTTCGTTTAACTGTTTTGTTAATTGATCAAAGACCAGATTAATTGGATTCTTAAACATTTTACTTATTCAACCCATCTTCTAACCAACCATAACCGGTTTCTTCCAATTCAATGGCCAAAGATTTATCACCGCTGCGCACAATTTTACCATCAGCCAACACATGCACAAAATCCGGAACAATATAATCCAACAGTCTCTGATAATGAGTAATCACAATAAATGAACGGTCTTGATTACGTAGCTGGTTAACACCATCGGCAACAATTTTTAACGCATCAATATCCAGGCCTGAATCGGTTTCATCAAGAATCGCCAGTTTTGGTTCTAAGATACTCATCTGAAATATTTCATTGCGTTTTTTCTCACCACCAGAAAAACCTTCGTTTACAGGTCGGCGCAACAAATCATCGCGCATATTCATCATCTTGATTTTTTCACGAACCAATTTTAAGAACACCGATGAATTAATCTCTGGTTCGCCACGGTATTTGCGCTGTGCATTCAGAGCAGCGCGCAAGAAATACATGTTATTAACTCCAGGAATTTCAACTGGATATTGAAAGGCCAAAAAGATGCCTTCGGCAGCGCGTTCTTCAATCTCTAAATCCAGCAAGTCTTTGCCCAAGAAATCAACCGAACCTTCGGTAACTTCAACTTTGTCCATTCCTGCAAGCACATTGCCCAATGTTGACTTCCCTGCACCATTTGGACCCATGATGGCATGAACTTCACCGGGTTTTATCTCTAGGTTTAAGCCCTTTAATATTTTATTGTCGCCTACTTGTGCATGTATGTTGTTAATTTTAAGCATTTTTTTCTCTTTATTCATTTCCTTACAAGGGAATTTAGTTTCTTTGATTGGATAATTTTTCCATCAAAAAATTCAAAGCATTTTGGGTCCGGTTGATACTTTCTTGTTTGCCCAAAACTTGCATAATCTCATCATTGGCTGGACCTGATGATTGTCCCGTTAATGCCACTCTCAAAGGTTGACCGACTTTTCCAAAACCTACTTCCAGCTCATTGACCGTGTCTTCGATTAAGCCATGTAGATTGGCATCTGCCCAATCTTCCACCGCTGACATTTTGTTGATTAACGTTTCAAATGGTAAAACAGCTGATTGTTTGAATACTTTTTTCACCGCCTTTTCATCATACTGTTTGATGTCATCGAATAAAAACAAAGCAGAATCTGCCATTTCATTGATGGTGACTGCACGTGATTTAAACATATCCACCACTTGCACCAAATTAATTGAATCCGGCACTATAACTCCCAATACATCCAAACGTGTTTTCAATAAATCAGCCAAACGCGAAGAATCGGCTTGTTGAATGTACTGTTGATTAATCCAGTTTAATTTTGATGTATTAAATGCCGAAGGCGCTTTGTTGACTTTTTTCAAATCAAACAACTCAATCATTTCTTCTTTGGTGAACAGCTCTTTGTCTTCATGTGACCAACCCAAGCGCACCAAATAGTTCAATACTGCTTCTGGCAAATAACCATCTTTGGCATATTCCATCACACCTACCGCACCATGACGTTTGGATAATCGTGCTCCATCATCACCTAAAATCATTGGCAAATGGGCAAATTTTGGCAAATCAGCACCCAAAGCTTGATAGATATTGATTTGTCTTGGCGTATTGTTGATGTGATCATCACCACGAATAACATGTGAGATATTCATATCAATGTCATCAATCACAACAGTAAAATTATAAGTAGGTGTTCCATCAGGTCGAGCAATAATTAAGTCATCCAACTCCTGATTAGACGTAGTAATCACACCGCGTACATAGTCATCAAAAGTCACTTCGCCATCTTGTGGGTTGCGAAAACGCACCACAGCATCATCAGAGTCGGATAAATTCAAGTCACGGCATTTGCCATCGTAACGGGGTTTGCCACCGGCTTTCATCTGCGCTTCACGTATTTCATCCAATCTCTCTTTACTACAGGTACAGTAATAAGCTTTGTTTTCGTCCAGTAATTGTTGCACTTTTTCTTGGTACTGTGGGAATCGTTTGGTTTGAAAATAAACTTCACCATCATTTTCAAGACCCAACCAAGCCATGCCTTCAAAAATTGCTTGTACCGATTCATCAGTAGAACGCTCTCTGTCTGTATCTTCAATTCTTAGAATAAATTGTCCATTGTTTGCACGTGCAAAAAGGTAAGAAAAAAGTGCTGTACGCGCACCGCCTACATGTAAATATCCAGTAGGTGAAGGTGCAAATCGTGTAATTACTGTCATAATGGTTTTTTTGTTAAATTTTCAATGATGGCATAATACCAAAACCCTGTATAAAAAGCATGAATGATGAAATTTGCAGGCATAATTAATCACATTTTCTCTTTTGACCTTTGCATAATATCTATGAGAGGGTAAAATCTGCATTCCTTGAAATATCGTTGAATATAATGAGTAATTCAGACAAAACTGGTTTAAGTTACAAAGATGCAGGCGTTGATATAGATGCAGGCAATGAATTGATCGAAAAAATCAAACCCATTGTCAAGACCACTACACGTCCAGGAGTGATGGGCAATATTGGAGGATTTGGCGGTTTATTCGATTTATCACAACTCAATTATAGCAACCCAGTTTTGGTTTCAGGTACTGACGGTGTAGGCACCAAACTGAAGCTCGCCAATATGATGAATGACCATTCAACCATTGGTATTGACCTAGTTGCCATGTGTGTCAATGACATCATAGTATTGGGTGCTGAGCCCCTATTTTTCTTAGATTATTATGCTTGCGGACATTTAGAAACAAATGAAGCTGCAGCAGTTATTGGCGGTATCGCCGAAGGTTGTAAACAATCAGGTTGCGCCTTGATTGGCGGAGAAACAGCAGAAATGCCCGGAATGTACAGCAAGGGCGATTATGATTTAGCAGGTTTTGTGGTGGGTGCTGTGGAGAAAGATGCCGCACTTACGGGCAACGATATTCAATCTGATAATGTTATTATCGGCATTGCATCTTCAGGCCCCCATTCAAATGGTTATTCACTGATTCGTAAAATTCTTGAAGTCAACAATACCGACTTAAATGAAATGTTAGGCGATAAAAGCATTGGCGAACAACTGCTACAACCAACACAAATTTATGTTAAACCATTATTAGAATTACTTGATTCAGCTGTTGATGTCAAAGGTATAGCGCACATCACTGGCGGTGGATTAATGGAAAACATATCACGGGTTATTCCAGAGGGTTTAGCCATAACTATAGATTTATCCAGTTGGGAGTGTGTAGATATATTCACATGGCTCCAAGAAAAAGGCGGTTTATCCGACAATGAAATGCTGCGAACGTTTAATTGTGGCATTGGCATGGTGGTTATCGTCAATAAAGATGACAGCAACGATTGTCAGCAATTTATCAAACAATCTGGGTTAAAATGTTGGGAAATAGGAAAAGTTAGAACATCAATTGCAAACAAAGAAGATGTCGAATTTGTTTAAAATAGCCGTTTTCATTTCAGGCACTGGTAGTAATTTAAAATCCATTATTGAAAAACAACCCCAATACCCTTATCAGGTCAGTTTGGTTGTTAGCAACAATGAAAATGCCAAAGGACTGGCCATTGCCAAAAGTCACAATATTCCAACTTATGTCTTTAAGTGGGACAGAAATGACAGCTATTTATCAAAGGTTCACAATCAAATCAAACAAGCCGATTGCCAATTGATAGTTTTGGCAGGATTCATGAAAATATTACCCAAAGGATTTATTGACTCCTTTCAAAACCAAATCATCAACATTCATCCTTCATTGCTACCCAAATACCCAGGGTTACATACACACCAAAGAGTTTTAGATAAAGGTGATAAGTTCCACGGAACTACAGTACATTATGTTAATACAGAATTGGATGCAGGAAAAATCATTGCACAAAGCAAAATAAAAATAAAAAAAGACGACAATAAAGACACCTTAGCAGCTAGGTTATTGTTCAGGGAACATTCACTTTTTCCCTATACAATATACCTCATTGCTCAAAATCGTGTAAAATGGCGCGAAAATGAGTTATATTTTGACCAAAAAATATTAACCCAACCGATTGAGATGAATGAATAAAATATTACTAATACTGACGTTATCCGTAACAAATGCTTATGCTTTGGATCTATTCAAAGCCGACTATACAGTGTTTAAAGACGGCAAACAAATTGGCAGCAGCAGCATAGAACTGTCAAAAGAAGCCCCCTTTTACACCATCGCCGACAAAACTAAAGGAACCCATGGAATGGCTTCATTGTTAGGATTTAAACGCTCTGAGACTACACTTTTTACAGAAGAAAATGGTGATTTAGTTCCTGAATCATACCAAATGAAACAAAAAGTCGCCTTCAATAAGCGTGCTTCAGAATACCAAGTAGATCGTGAAAACAATAAAGTCTATGGCAGCTACAAAGGAGATAATTGGCAACTGGAAGTTACTGATAATTTTCTAACACCCAACTTGGTTTCGTTAAGACTATTCAATGATGTTTGTGAAGGAAAACGATCTGGATTAGACTACCATGTCTTAAAAAAAGGCAAAATTCAATCTTATAGATTCGTCATTACTTCTCAAAAAGACAACATAGTTGAAGTTGACAAAATCCACTCAAAGCCCACAAGGATTACCAAAATGTGGCTGGATACCAACAAACATTGTTTACCAGTAAAAACCTATCACATTGAGGATGATGACGACGCCCTAGAAACAAAGCTTGTTCAATTGAAAATTGAAAACTGAAAACTGAAACCAACAGCATTTTTTTTGACAAAAATAGATGACTGATATGAAAGCTATACAAATCACCGAACTTCAATAAGTATTCCTACAGATGTGATTCTTGAGCTTCGTCAAATTAAAATTGGTATTATTCAAATACAATAATCCTGTTAACTCTGGGATACTTATTCAAAACTATTGTTAAAAATGGGATCCCCCAAAAATGTTGATTCAAAAGCACCAGCATCACATGATGATCCCGTTGGTCTTGGAAATCCAGTTTGATCTGTAGTAACACCTGTGCCGCATTGAGCATCACCTGTCGCAGTATCAACATGATCCCAAGCTATACTTCCATTTGTAGTGGCATGAACTTGTTGAAAAGAACCTGAAACCGACCCTAAAGCTAACAACCCAGGATCTTGCCCAATAATATTATTTGCACCCGTAAAATCACTGACGGTGGTTTCTATAATTGAGTTATTAATACTAAAATCTGTAGCAAAAGCAGAAAAGTCATTAGTCGCAGAATTATCAGCAAATATGCTACCTTCAATTGTGGTTGTACCTGAGCCACTAAATATGGCTCCACTTGGGGATCCCATATTATTGGCTACAGTAATATATCTAATAGTAATATTTTGACCTATATTGGCAAGTGTACCTATACCAGACTCTGCTTGATTCCCGATGTTTCCACTGATGGTTACATTTTCTACCAATACATCGTGACCAGTATTGCCATTAATACCTAATCCGGATTGCCTTGCGGCTGTATTTCCACTGATTTCACAGTTTCGAATAGTACCACCTGCAAAAAAGAAATACACCCCACCTCCCAACGAATCACTAAAACTGTTTATCACTCTTAAGTCTTCAAGAACAGGGGAGCCACCATTTGAAACATATATTCCAGCACCAAGATGATTCAAAGTATCACTTAAAGAATTGCCATCGGCAATAGTCAACCCTTTAATGACAACATTGCTGTTAAAAATTCTAAATACACGCGTAGCATCATTTCCAGAAATAGTGATTTTTTCTGGCCCAGGCCCCAAAATTTGCAGATCATTAAAATTAATAAATAATTGGCTGGCCAATACAATTGTTCCTGTGGTCCCGGCATTAAAAACAATGGTATCCGCACCAGCACCAGAAGAAGCACTAATGGCTTCTCTCAAGGTACATTCAGTCACATTACAACCTCCAGAACCTGGGTCTGCCAGAGAATTAACTGTATAAGTAGCTGAAAGGCTTATCATTGAGCTAAATAATAACGCCACAGTTATAAGAAATTTAATATTTTTCATGAACCCCTCCTTTACTAATTGAATCATATTATATTTGGTTTTTAATTTACATGTTTGTACTTATGATGCAATTGTTTGTATTTATGATGCAAAACACACCAAACAATAAGAAAGTTCTTTGAATAAGTACAAACTTAAATACTCACACAGTAAAAAGCCAAACATTATCAATAGAGTTTATAGGCAATAACCAATGATGGGGACTGAGGGAAATGCTATAAAAAAACCAGATTCCCAAAACCTATCGGGAACCTAGTTTCAAATTAAATCATGGATCAATTAATATGCTTATTATTAAAGTTGGTTATTACAAATTACCACACAAAGAAGCCGTGGCTGGCAATAACCGTTGAATGGGTATGGTTCCGCTTAAATTGGCACTTGGGATAGTATATTGAATTGAGCCACTACTACAATCATCAAATGAAATATTCAAGGTGCCATCTTGTACCGTTGTTACCGATTGTGGATTATCAAACTTACCACCCGAAGTTAAGAACAATGACAAACTAGCACTGGTTCCTGAATAGTTACCTGATGCCGTTAACCACCGATGATTTGGTTCTCCTATGGCTTTTTGGGTAGTCACATCATTATAAGTAAACCAAGCAATAAACATAAAATTATTCACTGGATCTACATCGATTAAAAAGCCTTGACCGCTAGTGGCGGGTTCAAACCAGCCGCCAGAAAGCCCTTGATTAATCTGTGTAAAATTTTGTGCAGTCGCAGCAATAACAAATCGAATAGGAAACCCAAGATTGGGTAAAGTACCTGTTCCGTCAACAAAAACCAAACTCGAAGCACCTGCCACTTGGGCTTTTGGAATCAAAACAGAATCAAAATATGAATTCCCAGAACCTGTAGCAAAATCATTCGATTCAAGAAAAATAGCTGTACCACTTAATACCAATCCTGGTTCTGTTGAAGTCTGTCCATTGATTAAGAAGGAAATGTCTACATTGAGTGAAAATTGTTGTGTACTTGGATTGTAACTGCCGCTATTGACCGCAGTGATGGTAGAAGTATATGCACCATGCCCAGGAAATGGTTCGGTACCACTGGTAACATTCAATGCGCTGACAATCGCACCACCGCCATTGGAAAAGACATTCTTATCAACAGCAATCGTTCCATTAACAAATGTTATGGCATTGAATCCTGTTGGCAAGCTATTTTCGTTGGTAGCTCCTCCAAAATTAAAGGCATTGTGTCCATAACTGCTGGTCGAATTGGGTGCTGACCCATTGATTGATGTAAGAGCTCCTGAAACGACATCATCCGCTGTTCCTACTAGGCCATCATTTCCAGGATAGCTATTTTTAACATCTGAGTCTGTCAGTATTGTCATTTCCAGTTGTTGTGCCAAAACTGTACCAGAAAGTAGTAAAAATATTACAATGATTTTAGTTTTCATGTTATCACTCCTATATAAGTTAAATTATAGTCACTTATATAAGCGTGAAATATACCCAAACAACGCCATTTTTTTTCATAGACTTGTGAAAAAAATAAACCAAACATAATCAAGAGCAATTTAACCACGAATGTCACTGAGTACTTGAATGAAAGTAAGAGGCTTTTGCTATACAATAAAACAAGTAGCAACAAAGGAGGTGTGCGATGTGATTACAGATTGTGGTTTGGTTTTAGTTAATGAGTTTACTATCTATGGTTTTAGGTGTAAATTGGTGTTTTAAAACAACTTTTTATTATGAGCTCATTCTACTGGTACGACTTAGAAACTTTTGGTATTTCTCCACAATTGGATCGGATTGCACAGTTTGCAGGGATTCGAACTGACTTGGATTTGAACACGATTGGTCAACCGGATATGTTCTATTGTAAGCCCAGTTTGGATACCATTGCTGACCCTGAGGCTTGTTTGATTACCGGGATCGCACCCCAAGAGTGTGAAGAAAAAGGAATTTTGGAAAAGGATTTTATGGGTAAAATAGACACTATTTTTACTGAACCACAAACTTGTGTAGTGGGTTACAATTCTATGCGGTTTGATGATGAGTTTATACGTTATGGCTTTTATCGAAATTTATTGGATCCTTATGCGCGCGAATGGAAAAACGGCAACAGTCGCTGGGATGTGATTGACTTGGTTAGGGCTTGTTATGCTTTGCGCCCTGACGGTATTCAGTGGGCTTTTCATGAAGCTGGCAAACCCAGCTTTAAACTGACCGATTTAACCGAAGCCAACCATATGACACACACTTCGGCACATGATGCGTTGAGTGATGTTGAAGCAACCATTCAATTGGCCAAGTTGATCAAAGAAAAGCAGCCTAAATTGTTTGATTACAGTTTGAAATTGCGCAATAAAAACCATGTTAAATCGTTGTTGAATTGGCAAATAATGAAACCCATTGTGCATGTTTCAAATAAAATTCCTGCTGATCGAGGTTGTTTGGCCATCATGTTACCGTTGGCGATTCATCCAACCAATCCCAATGGTGTCATTTGTTATGATTTAGCCTTTGATCCCTGTGACTTATTTGAATTAGATGTTGAGGATATTCGAGACAGAATTTTTACACCACAAAATGAGTTGCCCGAAGATTGCCCTCGTATTGCTTTAAAAACCATTCATTTAAATAAATCTCCTTTTGTTTCACCTTTGAGTGTTTTAAAAGATGTTGATTTACAACGCATTAAAATGGATTATGCTGTAAACAAGGCCAATTTAGAAAAATTCAAATCAGCAGAAAGCGTTATTCAAAAAGTTCAGGAAGTGTTTAATCAACCTTTTGACAATGATTCTGATGATGTAGATACCATGTTATATTCTGGATTTTTTTCGGCGCAGGATAAAAATAATTTTGATGCCATTAAAACCATGTCTATTCAACAAATCCAGTCTTCTGACTTTCAATTCAAAGACAAACGGGCAAAAACGTTATTGCAAAGGTATATAGCTAGAAATTATCCCGAGTCATTGTCCACAACCGATAACTCCAACTGGACAAACGATATCAAACAGCGCTTAGAGTGGCGATTTGGAGAGAACCTACATCTTTGGTTTGAAAAACTTAATACCTTGAAATCAGGCCAGTTAACTCCCGAACAGTTTAAGGTTCTTGATAACGTTGAAGTGGATTGTAAAAACAAATTACTAAAATTATCGTAAATAATAAAAAATAATTTTTAAAATCTTGATTTTGTGATACCTTAGCGTGCTTTAATCACCCTACTTAGATATATGAAAAGATATTTCCTGTTACTATTAGTAAGTTTCAACGTTTATTCTACTCCTTTTACAGCTTGTAATGAATCAGGTATGGCGGGCATTTATCCATGCCAAGATATTGACTTAATGAGCCAGATTGCAATAACTGATATGGGCGGCACTCAAAATTCAACTGGTAGTGATATTTGGGGCTGGACAGACCCAGAAACCAAGAAAGAATATGCGTTGATGGGACTGAGTAATGGTACCGCATTTGTGGATATTTCTGATCCAAAAAATCCAATATTTTTGGGCCATTTACCAGTAGTTTCAAATCCAACTAGACCCTTTTCTAGTAACAACAGTATGTGGCGTGATATCAAAACTTACCGCAACCATGCTTATATTGTCTCTGAAGCTTCTGCATATGGAATGCAAGTATTTGATTTAACCCAATTAAGAAACCTTACCGAAACTCCCCAGATATTTACTCACACATACCATTACAGTGAGTTTGGTCATGCCCACAATATTGTTATCAATGAGTCTAGTGGTTTTGCTTATGCTGTGGACACAGATACATGTAATGGTGGATTGCATATGATTAATTTACAAGATCCAATTTTGCCTACCAGTGCAGGTTGTTTTAGTAGCAATGCTGAAACCCACGATGCACAATGTGTTACCTATATTGGACCAGATACAGAATACCAAAATCAAGAGATTTGTTTTGATTCCGATGGAAGTGCCATTACCATTGTTGATGTAACCGATAAAAACTCACCCAATCAAATTTCTAGAACAGGCTATCAAGGAAGGGGATTTATACACCAAAGTTGGCTTACTGATGATCAACACTATATGTTATCTAATGATGAACTTGATGAAGAAAACTTCGGGCACAATACCCGGACATATATTTGGAACATGTCGGATTTAGAGTCACCTGTGTTGATGGGCTTTTATGAAGGCCCTAAAAACTCCATTGACCACAATATTTACATTAAAGGGAAGTTGGCATATTTAACCAATTATTCTAGCGGATTGAGAATAGTAGATATCAGTGACATAGGCAATGCCAACTTAAATGAAATTGCTAGCTTTGATAGTTTTCCTAATCATGACAATGCAAGTTTTGATGGTGCTTGGAGCAATTATCCATACTTTGAAAGTGGCAACATAATATTGAGTGATTTTGAAGAAGGTTTGCTTATTTTATCACCCAACATCTGCCCAACAGAAGCAACCAGTTCCATGGAAATTCCAGAGTACTGTGAATTCAAAGAAGTCAAAACAATTCAACCTGGACTTTGGTTTGACCCAGAACACAATGGTCACGGCTTTTCTATTGAACCGATTGCCAATAGTGATTTGTATTTTACTATTTTTTATACTTACAAGGATGATGGAAGTCCTGAATGGTATACCTCTCTGTCTAAATTCGAAAATGGAAAGCTGAACTTCAATATGGATAGCGATACTTTACAAAGATTTAACTATGATTTTTCGATAGACCCAGTAGGAGCTACTTCCCCAAACATACTAGATACATCTCAAGGAATAAATATCCTCTCAATCGACTTTAACCCATCGCAACTTACTACAGATAATGCTTGTCAGGGTCAATTGGATCAGAAATCTAATTCTGCTTTGGCATCATGGCAACTGGGAAACCAACAAGGCAGTTGGTGTGTTGTACCGCTGATTGATGAACAAAGCTACCCTACTCCTGATCTAGGAGCAACATGGTGGACAGGGTCCGATGATGACGGTTGGGGATTAACCCTGGCATTCAGTGGCAAGAAAATTGTAGTTGTGGTTTATTTTTATGATGCCGATGGTTCTCCTCGTTGGGTTTTGGGACAAGCTTCTGGTTTCAATACTTCTGAGGAAATAAATGTTGACCTGCAACAATTCAAAGGCTATGGTAGAAACGACGATGCACAAACAGTTAGTTCCGAACTGGCTGGAACCATTACTCTAAATTTGAATTCTACAACATTTGACTTAAACCAAGATGGTACAATGTCAATTGACATAAAATATACAGGTGTAGAAGGCAACAACTGGCAAAGAAACAATGTACCCATTACAAATATTTCAAAACCACATTAAAGCAGTAATATTTTTTTTATTGAGCTTATCAATTTATTGCCAAGCCAGCGACTCTAATACCTCTTGTGATGTATCTGGTTTTGCGGGGAATCATGCTTGTCTAAATATTGACTTAAGCAGTCATTTAGCATTCACAGATATGGGTGGCTCTGCTTCTGATGATGGAAATGATCTTTGGGGGTGGACAGACCCGTTAACCCACAAAGAATATGCTTTAATGGGAACCAACAGTGGTACTGTATTTGTTAATATCACTGACCCCACTAACCCAATATATTTAGGAAAACTACCTCCTGCTACAAGTAACAGTGTTTGGCGAGACATCAAGACATATGGTTCTTATGCCTATATCGTTTCTGAAGCCGCAGGTTATGGTATGCAAATTTTTGATTTAACCCTATTGCGGAACATTTCTACACCTCCTGTCACTTTTACAGCGACCAGATATACGCAATTTGGTGAAGCACATAATATTGTTATTAATCAAGAAACTGGCTTTACCTATGCTGTGGGAACCAACACCTGTTCAGGCGGTTTACACATGATTAACCTACAAAATCCCGCCTCACCTACTTTTGCAGGTTGCTTTAGCTCAGATGGATTTACCCATGATGCTCAATGCGTTAAATATCACGGGCCTGACTCAGATTATTCTGACAAAGAAATTTGCTTTAACGCCAATGAAGATGCTTTAACCATAGTTAACGTTTCTAATAAAGCATCACCAGTACAGGTTTCTCGAACCAGTTACACCAATGCAAAATATATCCATCAAGGCTGGATCAGCGAAGACCATCGCTACTTTTTATCAGGAGATGAATTGGATGAACAAACTTTTGGTCACAATACCAAAACCATTATTTGGGATTTATTCGATTTGGATGCACCTACAGTAATTGGAGAATATTTGGGTCCGACAGCATCTATTGATCACAATATTTATATCAAAGGAGAGTATGCCTATATGGCTAATTATACCAGCGGCTTAAGTATTGTGAATATTGCTGATATTGCCAATGCTAATTTGATTGAGTCTGCTCATTTTGATACCTATCCAGCCAATGATGGAGCCAATTTTAATGGGGCTTGGAGCAACTATCCATACTTTCAAAGTGGAACCATTATAGTAAGTGACATCAATAGCGGACTATATGTGCTGTCTCCAAACATTTGTTTAAAAACAGCGTATCAATGTTTTGTAATAGAAGATACATTATTCAAATCCAGTTTTGAGAATTAACTAAGACTTCATTTTACTTTTTTAACTTTAAAAATAAAGAATTATTAGTTATGCCATTCTGATGGAAATTGCGATTATTATCTAAGACAATATAAACATTATCACCATCAACTACTAACCCTTCTGCATGACCATATTTCATGTCTTGGTACTTGAGTGATTCTTGATTGATTATATGTTCATAACCATATCCCTTAATTTCAGTATACTTGCCCTTGACTTTCTTTAATTTCGCCACTGAATAAGCATTCCTATCTAAAACATACAAGCCATTATCGCAACTCAATCCAGTAAAATCTGGTGAACGCTGATACTGATAATCAAATACTGCTTGATTCATTTTATAGGCTTTCATTTCATCATTATTGGCATTGTATTCAACAAAACCTCTGGGTTGACGTTCAGCTGCCAATAAAAATTGGTTATTATCTAAAACACAGATCCCTTCAAAATAACCATTGCGAGTCTGAAACAAGCCCACTTCACGCCCTTTTATTTTTAATATATCATCCAAAGGCAACCAACTTTGATTACTTCCATCTTTTGCAATCTTTAGTATTTGAAAATGCATTTCACTGACTAAATAAAAAAACTCTTCGTCATGAGTGATGCCTTCAAAGTCTAGTTTCATGCCTTTATCATTTTCAATATAAATAATTGGCTCTAATTCGACTTTGTCATCTTTAAATAACAAGTGATAAATCACATTGTGTTTATCAGAAATCGTATAGAATTGTCCATCCCACAATGTTAATCCCGATGGCTCGATACTGTTATTTGTTTCAACTTCATAGGCTTTTATCAACTTTAATTGATTGTGGAATTTGTGATTAAAACATGCTGTTAAAACTACTGACAAAATCAACCATGAAATTATATTTTTCATTCAGGCACCTTAAATTGAATCACTTTATTTGAAATCTGTTGCTTAGAATCCATTCCGCCAATAATGTAAAACTTATATCCATCGGTCAACAAAGCCCTATGATCCATCGATTCTGGAATCAGAGAATCATATTTTGTCCATTTTTTGGATGAAAGATTATATGTAAAAACCAAACTCGACGCTTTACTTGGGATACCATCATAACCTATTCCATTGTAGTTATAAGGGTTAGCACTGCCGCCAGCAAAGACAATTCTATTCTGATTGATATCACCGGTTGCTGCCATTCGATAATAAGAAGTTTGTGAATGATGTGGAATTTCTTGCCATTTAATTTTATGGGGTTGTACTGGATTGATAACACCTTGAACACAAACTGGCGAAGCAACAAAGTCTCTTGAGTTCTTATTTGGCACCACTTTAACACCATCACAAATTAATAATTTATTATTAACAATTCCTCCAGAATGTCCAAACACTGCTGGTGCAGGAAAATCTGTAGCTGGAAACCAATGATCCATTTGTGTGTCGTAAATTTGCACATCACTGACATTGTCCACATCGTGCCAACCACTGATTAAATAAATATACCTATTGGCATATACCAATGCCACCGTATCATCAACAGGAATTGGCATGGTGGTTCTGAGTTTCCATAATTCATTAACTGTATCGAATTCAAAAATGTTTGGAACCGATTTTTCTTCGCCTTTGGCATTAACAGTATAACCACCAATTACATAAATAGATGATCCGATACTTACAGCAGTTGATGCCAATACTGGCAATGTCTGTTGATGAATTTGGAGCTTCCTCCAACTGTCATTACTATAAACATAAGCGTTGTTAGTGATGTCTTTCCAAGTTTTACCCTTTAGTAGGCCATTAAATGTATAGAATTGTGGGCCATTAATGTGATTCACCAAAGCCACTGCATTGTTAGACACTTCAAGGGGCAATGGTTTAATGAAACTACCATTGTTACATCCAACTAATATGCTAAGAGAACACACCATTATTAACCATTTCATGATCCAATAAACACCATTAATTGAGCTTCATCAAACGGCCATGCCAACTCTTGTTGTTGGTCATTAACCAATACCGGCACGCGAACATGGTATTTCTTTCGTAAAGTCTCGTCCTGGTCAATATCAATAAAAGTATATTTAACCTTCAATCTGACCAAATTTTCTTCCACATCTTCACACAATGGACAATCTTCTCTGCTGTATAATTTCATTCTCAAAATTAGTATTAATTGCCAATATTTTATGCCAATTTCTGACGCTTGACTCATTCAACAATAAAATAGTTAACAATTTATGACATTTTGAGTACGATTAACAAATTAATACTCTTTATATGTTTGAAATTTAATCTGTTTGGATTAAAATAATAACAGATTAAAAATTTGGGAATAAAACAATGGCACGTATTTTAGTTGTAGATGATTCACCATCACAATTGTTTGGCATGCAGAAAATCATCGAAAAAATGGGACATGAAGTATTATCAGCGACCAATGGTAATGAAGGCGTACAAACCGCTAAAGAACAGATTCCCGATTTGATTCTGATGGATGTGGTGATGCCAGACTTAAATGGCTTCCAAGCCACTAGAAAGATATCTCGCGAGGAAAGAACTTCGCATATACCGATTATTATGGTTACAACCAAAAACCTACAAACCGATAAAGTTTGGGGCATGCGTCAAGGCGCAAAAGACTATTTGGTAAAACCTGTAAGCGAAAAAGCTTTAATTAAAGCCATCAACGAACATCTTCCCGTTTAAATAATTAAGCCATGGTGGGTTCTGAAAACAACCATGGCAAATTTACATCTCCTTAATATTTTTTTATTAAACCAAAATTATAATATGGTCTATTCTTGACCACAATCAATTTGTAAAACATCATTCTCTCTATAATGGAAACATTCGAATAGCTAATGATTTCTTAATGATTAATTCTCAATTGATTAACCCCAATAGCATTGTGGTTGTAGGCGCATCTAACGACCTGCGTAAAGCTGGCGGTAAGATGTTACACAATTTACTTGCTGGCGACTTCGGTGGACCTCTCATGGCTGTCAATCAGCGAGAAGAAACCATTCAAGGCATTAAATCCTATAAGAATATTAAAGATTTACCCGATGTAGATTTGGCCATTTTATCTATTCCTGCACAGTTTTGCCCAGATACAATAGAAGAACTGGCAAAAAACCACAACACAACGGCCTTTATTGTTATTTCAGCAGGTTTTAGTGAACTCAATGAAGCCGGTAAAATACTCGAACAGCGCATGATAGATGTTGCCAATAAATATCAAGCAGCCCTGTCAGGACCCAATTGTATCGGAATAATTAACCAACATTACCATGGTGTCTTCACCACGCCGATTCCACAGCTAGATAGCAAAAATGGCTGTGACTTTATTTCAAGTTCTGGAGCCACAGCAGTGTTTTTAATGGAGGCTGGCATGCAAGTGGGGTTGCGTTTTGCCAGTGTTTACTCTGTTGGTAATGGTAAACAAATTTGTGTCGAGGATTACCTTGAATATCTCGATGAAATTTATGACCCAAATACCAGTGCACAAACTATTCTAATGTATTTGGAGAACATTTCTAAACCTCAAAAATTGCTCAAACATGCCACTTCATTGATTGCTAAGGGCTGTAGAATTGCAGCCATAAAATCAGGAAGCACTCAAGCAGGGTCGCGTGCTGCCAGCTCTCATACAGGCGCCATGGCAACATCTGATATGGCTACCCGTGCCCTATTTCGCAAAGCTGGCGTTGTCTATTGTAGCTCCAGAGATGAGCTGATTTCTGTGGCATCTGTTTTTTCTTACAATAAATTAGTGGGCAAAAATATTGCGGTGATTACCCATGCTGGAGGATCGGCTGTGATGTTAACCGACACCTTAGAAAAAGGGGGGCTTTGCGTACCTTTAATTGAAGGTAAAATTGCCGATGATTTATTGGATTATCTTCACAGTGGCTCATCGGTCTCCAACCCAATTGATTTTTTAGCCACGGGTACTGCAGAACAATTGGGTATTATCATTGATTTCTGTGAACACAAATTTGATTTTATCGATGCTATGGTTGTTGTATTTGGAAGTCCTGGATTGTTTGATGTGGAAAATGTCTACAAAGTTTTAAATGTAAAAATGGATATTTGCAAAAAACCAATTTTTCCAGTCTTACCCTCGTTGGTGAATGCACAAAAAGAAATCCAATACTTTTTATCCAAAGGCCATGTTAATTTTCCTGATGAAGTCATTTTAGGCAAAGCCCTTTGCGAGACTTACTTTACAGGAAGTCCAATCACTCCCTTAAATATTGACAATACGGTTGATGTTGAGAAAATTCGTTCTGTTGTTAAATCTCTAAACACAAAGAAAGGTTATTTATCAGTTACTGATAACAATACCATTATGGATGCTTTGGCAATACCCAGAGCAATTGAAATATCTGCAACCAGCAAAGAAGAAGCACTGCAAGCCGCACAAAAATTGTGTTTCCCTGTGGTCATGAAGGTCGTCGGACCATTACACAAATCTGATGTTGGTGGCGTGGTTTTAAACATTAACTCCAATGAATTAATCGTCACACACTTTGCTGCAATGATGGAAATACCCAATGCAATAGGTGTCATCATCCAAAAACAATACACTGGACTAGAATTGTTTATCGGTGTCTGTTACGAACAAGATTTCGGACACTTATTATTAATGGGTCTGGGTGGAATCTTTGTTGAAGTACTTGGCGATGTTAAAGTTTGTTTATGTCCCTGTACCAAAGAAGAAATCATCTATCGTCTCAAAAACCTTAAAGGCTATCCACTGCTACAAGGTATGCGCGGAAAACCAGGCGTAAATATTGATACCTTCGCCAACATTATCCTAAAAATCAGTCAACTTACGCAAATAATGTCAGAAATCACCGAAATGGACATCAATCCTCTTATCGGTGTTGATAAAGATATTGTTGCTGTTGATATGCGAATAAAAATTAACCATGAATAAAACTGAACTATTGTCTCCTGCAGGGACCTATAAAAACATGCAGTATGCATTTGCCTATGGTGCAGATGCAGTTTATGCAGGACAGCCACGTTATTCACTGCGTGTGCGTGAAAATGACTTTAAAAATGCCGATCGTTTGGCACAAGGTATTGAGGAAGCACATCGGCTGAATAAGCTGTTTTTTATAGCTTCTAATTTGGCACCTCACAACAATAAAGTTAAGACCTATATACGAGATTTAGCACCGATTATTGAAATGAAACCTGATGCCATGATCATGAGTGACCCAGGTTTAATTATGATGGTGCGGGAAAAATGGCCTAATATACCCGTACATTTATCGGTGCAAGCCAACGCCATAAACTTTGCTACGGTAAAATTTTGGAAGTCCATGGGTCTAACAAGAATTATTTTATCACGCGAATTAAGCTTAGATGAAGTCAAAGAAATCCGCCAAGAGTGCCCTGATATAGAGTTGGAAGTTTTTGTACACGGGGCTTTGTGTATTGCCTATTCTGGTCGATGTTTATTATCAGGCTATATGACACACAGAGATTCAAATCAAGGCGCATGCACCAATTCTTGCCGTTGGAAATACAACGCTATGGAGGCCACACAAGATTCAACTGGAGATTTAATCCCCTTATACCAATCATCTGGAACAAATACCTACAAACCGCATGAGAATGATGACGACAACCCCATGTTCTTGTTGGAAGAAAAAGGCCGTCCCGGTGAATTAATGCCAGCTTATGAAGATGAACATGGCACATATATCATGAATTCTAAAGATTTGCGTGCAGTACAACATGTCAAAACCTTAATTGATATGGGTATTGATTCGCTAAAAATTGAAGGCCGCACCAAATCACATTTCTATGCTGCCAGAACCACCCAAGTTTACCGAAAAGCCATTGATGATGCTCAGGCTGGCAAACAATTTGACATGGGCTTAATGGACACACTTGAGGGACTTGCCAACCGTGGGTTTACCGAAGGTTTTTACCGACGCCATCCACCCAAAGAATTCCAAAACTACGAAAATGGTTTTTCAAGTAGTGACAAACAACAATTCGTTGGTGAAGTCATGAACTACGATAAAGATTCAGGGTTATTAAAAATTGAAGTAAAAAATAAATTTTTGGTTGGTGATCATTTAGAATTAATGACACCAACAGGCAATATTCAATTTAAACTAAGCGATATGATTGGCAAAAAAGGTCAAAAAATGGATTATGCTCCTGGTTCTGGACATGTTGTTGATATACCTGTGGAAATAGCTGATAAAGATTTAACGCAAATTGAGTTTGGGTTATTGGTTCGATATTTGCCAAACAAGTAAGGCTTGTGTCCGCAGATGGACACAGATAAAAACTCCCATTCATTAGGTGCGGTTATACCGAATGGCACTTACTTAAGGCATAACATATTGAAATTAATGAAAAAATCTAGCCTCAGCCAAAACAAATTTTTTCAACAAAGAAACTCGAAGGGGTAGTTGGGTTTAGCCAACTACCCGAAGGCTCTTTGGCCATGTTGATAATATATATTATATTTCAATGACTTATGTTTATTAATCTTCTTAACTAAGTGCCCTTCGCGGTTATACCACCTTACAGTTATGAGTTAAAACTATGTTCTCAAACGCATACCAAGTTCTGTCGAATATCCAACTGAGCGATGAATAACTTTACCCTCATTATCAATAACAAAATAGGTTGGAAATCCTTTGATTTTGTAATCAATCATTTGTTGTTCATTGCCATAAAGTACAGGCATAGTGAGTTCTAATTCATTGGCGAAATCTTGAATTTCACCTTCGAACTCATAACTTAGGCCAATAACTAGGATTTCTAATTCATCATTGTCTCGTGCTTTGCGCAATGCATTTAGATTGCCACCACTCATATGACATATACTGCACCACGGAGCAAAGAAATAAATCAAAACTTTTTTGCCCTTTAACTCTGATAATTGAATGGTTTTACCTGCTACCGACTTTAAGGTAAAATCAGGAGCCATTGCTCCATCTGCAGCCAATGTACCTCGGTTCTGAAACCAAGAAAAAAGAACCAACACCAGTACTATAATACTGGCTTCAAAAAGGATTGAAGCCCATTTATGGTCTTTTACATATTTAACCAGTTTTTTGAAATTTGTCATAAATTTAAGTTTCTCTTATTATTTTTGTATTCTATAACCAATTGATTGGAATTTCAGTTAAAATCTTTCATTTCATTCGTCATTCTCGCGAAGGCGGGAATCTACCTTCAATAGAAATATCAATGTCTAAATTAAAACTATCGCTGAAGGTTTAATAGTTATTACACAAAGTCCAAAACATAAAATTCATTAAGTTCTGGATTCCCGCCTTCGCGGGAATGACGGTGAGGCAAAACTAGAATGACAGTGAGAAAAGCAAAAATAACAATGAGAAAAAACTAAATGGCAAAAGTACAACCAACACACACTCCAATGATGCTTCAATATCTGAAAATCAAGTCAGATTATTCTGATATGCTGGTCTTTTACCGCATGGGTGACTTTTATGAGTTGTTTATGCAGGATGCGATTGATGCAGCCAAACTTTTAGACATTACTTTGACTTATCGTGGCAAAGCCAATGGTAATCCAATCCCAATGTGCGGTGTGCCCTACCATGCGGTTGATCCTTATTTGGCTAAGTTGGTTAAATTAGGACGTTCTATTGCCATTTGCGAACAAGTTGGTGACCCCAAGACTTCAAAAGGACCAGTTGAACGAAAGGTTATGCGCATTATCACACCTGGAACCGTCACCGAAGAAGCGTTAATGGATGCCCGTAGTGAGAGCTTATTGGTATCAGCTTATAGCAATAAAAATGGTTATGGTATTGCCACTTGTGAATTATCATCTGGGCGTATTGTTGTGATTGAAGTATCTGACAAAGAAACATTATTGGGGCAGATTGAACGATTGGCACCCAGTGAATTATTGTTAGAAGAAAACCATCCACTGTGTGAGGAATTAAGCAAGTACCCCGTCAATCAGCGCCCTTCTTGGGATTATGATAAAGACACCGCTTTGATTACATTAACCAATCATTACAAAACCAAAGATTTAAAGGGCTTCGGCATTGAAGGAAGTTCATTAACAATCAACGCATTAGGCTGCTTGTTTAATTATCTGGCCCATACGCAAAAAGTGGTGATGAAACACATTCAACCGATTCAAACTGAATTACTGGATGAGTTTCTACACCTTGATGCCAGCACCCGTAAAAATTTAGAGATTGAAGTTAATAACAATGGCGGCGATGAGCATACTTTGTGCCAATTGATGGACTGTTCGACCACCGCTATGGGTTCAAGACAATTGCGCCGCTGGATTAAACAGCCTTTGCAGAATCGGGGCAAATTAAATTCACGCTTGAATTCCATTGGCACATTAATCGAACAAGGCATTATTTTTGATTTGCAAGAGACATTAAAAGGTGTTGGTGACATAGAAAGAATCACCACTCGTATATCTATGTGTACAGCCAGACCAAGAGATTTGGTGACTTTGGCTTATTCTCTCAGGCAGGTGTTGTTATTAAAAGAATCATTAAGTGCAATAAATTCCGATGAATTATCACAACTCGACAACAATCTTGGCACTCACACCGACATTATCAATTTATTAGAAAGCGCCATTAAAGAAAACCCACCTGTTATTATTCGTGATGGTGGTGTGATTGCTGATGGTTATGATGAAGATTTAGACGAACTGCGAGCCATTAGTACCGATGCCAGTCAATACATGTTGGACTTCGAACAACGTGAGAAAGACACATCGGGTATCACTGCCCTTAAAGTTGGATACAACCGTGTGCATGGTTATTTTATCGAAATATCTAAATTACATTCAGATAAAGCGCCTGAACACTATATCCGCAGACAAACACTTAAAGCAGTTGAACGTTATACGACACCAGAACTCAAAGTATTTGAGGACAAAGTATTGAGTGCCAAAGAACGATCATTGGCTTGCGAAAAAGCCATTTATCAAAATTTATTGGAATCTTTCGCTGATAAAATTAAAGCCTTACAACAAACAGGACATGCTGTAGCCAAGCTGGATGCATTAAACACCTTGTCAGAACGGGCCATGACTTTGAATTTTAATCGCCCTGAATTGTGTGATGACAATTGCATTGAAATTATTGCTGGCCGTCATCCTGTTGTTGAGCAGATTCAAAACACACCGTTTGAACCCAATGACATGACTCTGAACCAACAAACTCAGATGCTGATAATCACAGGGCCAAACATGGGCGGTAAATCGACCTATATGCGGCAAAATGCTTTGATAGTATTGTTGGCAAGTATCGGCAGTTATGTGCCTGCCGCCACTGCAAAGATTGGAAAAATAGACAGAATATTTACCCGAATTGGTGCAGGAGATGATCTCACCAAAGGCCGTTCTACTTTTATGGTAGAAATGACTGAGACTGCCAACATACTTCACAATGCCACTGAAAATTCATTGGTATTGATGGATGAAATAGGCCGTGGTACTTCGACATATGATGGTTTATCACTGGCTCAGGCTTGTGCGTTGCATTTAGCCCAGGTGAATAAATCTTTCACCCTATTTGCCACTCATTATTTTGAAATCACCGCTTTTGATAAAGAAATAGACAACATTGAAAATGTACACTTAGATGCCATAGAACACGATGATACTATTGTATTCCTACATTCGGTGAAAAAAGGTGCTGCCTCACGCTCTTACGGATTACAAGTCGCTGCACTTGCTGGCATACCCAGTAAAGTCCTACAAAATGCCAAGAAGACCCTGGCAATATTAGAAGGAGGAAACACCTCAGAACCAATCCCAATGCAAACTTCATTCTTTGATGCCCTGCCCGAGGAAAGTGCTGTGGAAAAAGAACTCAAGCAAATTAACCCCGATGAATTGACTCCAAGGCAGGCATTAGATTTGTTATACAAACTGAAACAAGTGTATAAAAACTAAAGTTTATTTATATTTTCAGCTTGTTCAATTCATTCAATTGCCATTATCTAGCCTGTTGTTTTTTTGTGAACTCCTATGCTTTGTTTATAGAATATTTTGCCTTAACCTTGTCTTTTATGACGCGGTGATATATAGCATAATTGGCGTGTATTTCAAAACACTCAGAATTACTTTCACTAAAGCGCTTTAACATCTGCATTGCATTTTCAACTCTTTAGAATCAATTAAATGTGGAATTACTAAATTCCTATACTCACCAACTTGAGCAGGAAAACATTTATCCAATGCATTTCTTGTACCTATATAATATTATAAGTTATATTAACATTATCCATGACTTTTGGACTAGTGAAATTTCACTAAAAGTTTAGTACAATAACGCAAGGATTTTGGGGGCACAAAACTTTTCAAGATAAAACTTGTCTTTAAAATGATAGTGACCTTTCATAACTAGTGGAACGTGTTATGCATGGTCTATGATAATTCAAACATTACAGAGGAATCATTTATGTTTCATCAATTTAAAAAAATGGCACTTATAGGGTCTTTAGTGCTCACATCATCAGCTTTTGCAAAGTTGCCAAAAAATGTAGAGAAGCTTACTTCAGTTGAGGGTATAACTGAATACCAATTAGACAATGGTTTGCAAGTGCTATTGTTTCCTGATATTTCTCAAGAAACCATTACTGTTAACATTACCTATCATGTGGGTTCAAAACATGAGAATTATGGTGAAACAGGCATGGCACATTTGTTAGAACATCTAGTTTTCAAAGGTACCCCCAATCACCCAGACATTCCAAAAGAATTAACCGACCACGGTGCCGAGCCCAATGGAACCACTTGGACAGATAGAACCAATTACTTTGAAACATTTTCTGCTACTGATGAAAATTTGAATTGGGCCTTAGGCCTTGAAGCAGATAGAATGATTAATTCTTATATTGCAAAAAAAGATTTAGACAGTGAAATGACCGTAGTTCGAAATGAATTAGAAAACGGTGAAAATAGTCCGTTTAGAGTATTATTACAAAGAATGATGGCAGTAAGTTTTGACTGGCACAACTATGGAAAAAGTACGATTGGTGCAAGAGCTGATTTGGAAAACGTAGATATTAAAAATTTACAAGCATTTTACCGCAAATATTATCAGCCCGACAATGCAACATTAGTAGTTGCAGGTAAAATTGATGAAGATGTTGTCATTAAGTTGGTGAATAAATATTTTGGAAAAATCGAGCGCCCGACTAGAACAATTCAAGAGTTGTATACAGCAGAACCTATTCAAGATGGTGAAAGACAGGTCACTATCCGTCGCCCAGGAGATGTACAAATGGTTGCTGCCATGTATCATATCCCTGCTGGCACTCATGAAAACTATCCTGCAGTTGAAATTCTAACTGATATATTAGCAGACCCCAAAAGCGGTCGATTGCACAAAGATGTTGTTAAAAATAAATTAGCAGCAAGTACTTTTGGTTTTCCTTTTCAATGGGGTGAACCAGGTATCGTTACTTTTATGGCTCAAGTGGCCAAAGACAAAGACATCAATGCAACTGAGGATGCTCTTCTGCAAACTTTGGAAAATGTTATAGATACTCCAATAACACAAGAAGAAGTCGAACGTGCCAAAACGAAGTTTACAAAAAATTTCGAGTTGGGATTCAACTCTTCTGAACGCGTCGCTAAAAATTTAAGTGAATGGGTAGGCATGGGAGACTGGAGAATGATATTTTTAAACCGTGATCGCATGGAAAAAGTCACATTGGAAGATGTACAAAAGGCAGCAGAAGAATATTTAGTCAATGACAATCGAACACTGGGTTTATTTCTTCCCGAACAAAAACCCAATAGAGCTGATTCGATTGTTAGACTAAATAAAACAGAAGTTAAAGCGATGGTAAAAGATTACAAAGGTCGCGAACTAGTTGCACAAGGTGAGATTTTTAATCCTTCGCACGACAACATTGATAAACGCACACAACACAGCACATTAAAAAATGGTGCTAAAGTGGTTTATTTAACGAAAAAAACCCGTGGTGAGTCTGTAAATATGACCATAAGCTTAGATTTTGGAAATGTTGATGACTTACAATTTAAAGGTAAAATTGGCTCACTGGCTGGTTCTATGCTAAACCGTGGTACAAAAAAATATAACCGAGAAGAGTTACAAGCTGAATTTGACAAATTGAAAGCTAATGTATCGGTATATGGTAGCGCAACTGGTGCCAGCGTTTCTATTAGAACAACCAAAGAAAACCTACCTGCAGTATTAGACTTGATTGAGGAAATCTTTAAAAACCCAGTGTTTGACAACAAAGAGCTAGAAGTTCTAAAACAAGAACAAATCGTCTCTTTAGAACAACAAAAACAACAACCAACCTCACAGGTTTTCAGACAATTGGGCCGTTATTTAAGTCCTTATGAGCCCGGTCATCCAAGTTATCAAATGCCTATTGATGAAGAAATTGAAGTCATTAAAAAAATATCATCTGATGACCTAAAAGACTTCCATGCAGCTTTTATGGGAGCACAAGATGCAGATATTGGAGTTGTTGGAGATTTCGATCAAGAAATCATTCAAGATAAATTAGATAAAATTTTGGGTAACTGGAACAGTAAATCTGAATATAGACGAGTAGTGTCTTCGGTTGCTAATGTTGATGGCATAAACAAATTTGTCAACACACCTGATAAAGCAGGCGCGGCATTTGGTGCGATGATAAAATTCAAAATGAATGACAATGATCCTGACTACCCTGCACTAGAAATGGCCAGTCAAATGTTTGGTGGTGGTTTTCTATCAAGCCGTTTAGCAGATAGATTACGCCGCAAAGAAGGATGGAGTTATGGTGCTGGATCATTCTTCAATGCTTCTTCATACGATGAAGTCGCAACTTTTGGTGCTTATGCCATTTGTGCTCCTGAAAACTTAGCCAATGTTGAAAAAGGTTTTTATGAAGAATTAGACCGTGTCCTTGAAGAGGGTTTTACTCAACAAGAACTAGATGATGTTAAAAAAGGCACCTTACAGAATAACAAATTAGATCGAGCCAAAGACGCTAGGTTGGTTCGTACATTGGCAGGTGATTTAGACTTAGAGCGCAATATGCAATGGGATAAAAAATACGAACAAGCCGTTATGAATTTGACTTTATTCCAAGTCAACAATGCTGTCAAAAAATATTGGAAGCGCGATAATATTTCAGTAGTAAAAGCTGGAGACTCAACTAAAATGGGAATAAAAAAAGATTCAGATTAATCACTTATTGATGCTATTTATTAAAAAGCCTGTGGTTATAACACACAGGCTTTTTAATTTAGATCAACTGCAAATTTCTTTAGAAGCTCTAGTGGTATAATTTCTAATGAACGAATGTGTGTTTTCGTTAGATAGACATTAGGGGCCATATTTTTTTTATAGGCCTGTAACCATCTGGCCGCACACAAACACCAACTGTCCCCTTCTTTTAATCCTTGGAAACCAAAATCAGGGTTGGGTGTAGACAAGTCATTTCCAATGAAACGTGAGTATTCCAGAAAGTCCTGAGTTGCTTGGATACATACTGTATGAGAACCCATGTCTTCATTGCATGTATTACAATATCCATCACGAAAAAATCCAGTAATCGGGTCGTCTCCACACAACAATAATTCTTCACCTAAAACATTAATTGATTCGTTTTTATTCATAATGATTAATGAACTGCCGCTTTAAATGGACATTGTATAACAATATCGACTTCTATTTGCAATAATTCATCTAATCTGTTTTTTACCGTTTCTGTGTCATAGTATTTATGTGCCAATGATATAAATAGTTCGTAGTGCCTGTATTCAGCAGCGGCCAATCTTTGGTAAAAATCTTTTATCTTGGGTTCGATTAATGCCTCACCAACCAAACCAAATCGTTCTGCACCACGTTTTTCAACAATACTAAACATCAATAATCTATCCAACAAATAATGCTTAGGGTCTTTGCGCATGGTTTTCATAAATGAACCAATGTAAAAATTAGTTTTATCTGGAATTTGTTGTAGGCCGCGTTTAAGCATGATTTTAATCACTTCACGAAAATGTGCCATTTCTTCCATGGCCAAATCAATCATTTCTCGCACAATATCATCTTTATCAGGGTAGTGAACAACCATTGACATCGCCAAAGTTGAAGCTTTCCGTTCATTTGCTGCATGATCTATCAGGAATGCATCAAAGTCAGCCATGACCGCTTTGATCCAACGAGGATCGGTTTTGCATTTGAGGTTATAAGAGTACATAAATGACGCTCGTCATTCCCGCGAAGGCGGGAATCTATTTTAGATATAACTGGATTCCCGTCTTCACAGGAATGATGGTTTTTACAAAGCGTGTCGTTCGGCAATCAACTTCTTAATTTCACCAATAGCCTTACCAGGATTCAAACCCTTTGGACAAGTATTGGTACAGTTCATGATAGTATGACACCTGAACACTTTGAATGGGTCTTCTAAATCTTCCAAGCGTTCGCCTGTGTATTCATCGCGTGAATCAGCCAAGAAACGGTAAGATTGTAATAATACTGCAGGGCCTAAGTATCTATCACCATTCCACCAGTAACTGGGGCAAGATGTTTGACAACAAGCACACAAAATACATTCATAAAGACCATCTAATTTTTCACGGTCTTCAATTGATTGTAATCTTTCTGTATCTGGCAATGGCACTGAATCGGTTTGTATCCAAGGTTGTACTGATGCGTATTGTGCATAAAAATGCGACATATCAGGAACTAAATCTTTGATAACATCCATGTGCGGCAAAGGGTAGATGGACACTGTATCTTTACAATCTCTCATTGATTTTGTACAAGCCAATGTATTTGTGCCATCAATGTTCATTGCACAACTGCCACATATACCTTCACGGCAAGAGCGCCTAAAAGTCAATGTGGTGTCTATTTCATTTTTAACTTTGATTAAAGCATCTAAGACCATTGGACCACAACTATCCATGTCTATTTCATAGGTGTCAGTACGAGGGTTGTCTCCTGTATCAGGGTCCCAACGATATACCTTGAGTTTGCGTACATTGGTTGCACCTTGAGCTTTTATATACTTGCCTTTGGTGATTTTTGAGTTCTTTGGTAAGCTAAATTCTGCCATTTTAGTAAACCCTCTTTGCTGGTGGGATGACTTCACATTCATCGGTTAGTGTATTCATGTGAACTGGTCTATATTTGAAACTCACTTCGTTGTTTTCATCGACATAAGACAATGTATGTTTCATCCATTCAACATCATCTCTATCTGGAAAATCCTCACGGGCATGTGCCCCACGAGATTCTTCGCGTGCATTAGCACCAAAAATTGTAACCTTAGCTTGTGACAACAGATTTCTTAATTCAAGGGCTTCAATTAAATCCGTATTCCAAATCAATGAACGATCAGTTAGTTTCAAGTTTTGATAATCTTCAACAATTTTGGCTACTTTGTCACACCCTTTTTGCATGATTTTGCCTGTTCTAAACACCAAGGCATGCTTTTGCATGGTTGTTTGTAGTTCCAATCGCAATTCTGCGGTGGTTTTATCGCCATCGGCATAACGAATCTTATCAAAATCAGCCATGATTTTTTCTACGACATTGCTCTGTAAGTCTTTGTGTTTTGTTCCAGGCTTCACTTTGTCAGCCACTCGGTGAGCCACCGCTCGACCAAATACCACAATATCCAACAATGAATTTGAACCCAACCTATTCGCGCCATGTACAGAAACACAAGCGGCTTCGCCAATGGCATACAGTCCAGTAACCACTTTGTCTGGATCATCTCCAACCTTATTGACCACTTCTCCATGATAGTTGGTCGGAATTCCACCCATATTGTAATGCGCTGTAGGAATAACGGGAATAGGTTCTTTGGTCACATCAACACCGGCAAAAATTTCTGCTGATTCAGCAATACCAGGTAATCTTTTTTCAATAACTTCAGGGCCTAGGTGTTCTAGATGTAAGAAGATATGGTCTTTGTTTTCTCCAACACCACGGCCTTCATTTATTTCCATGGTCATTGCACGAGACACCACATCACGGGATGCCAAATCTTTGGCCGAAGGTGCATAGCGTTCCATAAAACGTTCGCCTTCTGAGTTGCTTAAAAACCCACCTTCGCCACGCACACCTTCGGTAATCAGGCAACCTGCGCCATAAATACCTGTTGGGTGAAATTGAACAAATTCCATGTCTTGTAATGCCAGTCCAGCACGCAACACCATGCCATTTCCATCGCCTGTACAAGTATGTGCTGAAGTACAAGAAAAATAGGTACGTCCATAACCCCCTGTAGCTAAGATGATTGCGTGTCCACGGAATAAATGCACAGTTCCATCGGACATATCAATGGCTATCACACCTTTGCATTCGCCATCTTCCATAATCAAATCAACAGCAAAATACTCGATAAAGAAATTGGCATCGTGTTTGAGAGACTGTTGGTATAAAGTGTGTAAAATCGCATGTCCTGTTCTATCCGCTGCTGCACAAGTTCTTTGAGCGGGAGCTCCTTTCCCATACTCTGTAGTCATGCCACCAAATGGGCGTTGGTAAATTTTGCCCTCTTCTGTACGAGAAAACGGTACACCTTGATGTTCTAGTTCTACTACTGCTGGAACAGCTTCTCGACACATATATTCAATGGCATCTTGATCTCCCAACCAATCTGAACCCTTGACTGTATCGTACATGTGCCAACGCCAATCGTCTTTGCCCATGTTTCCCAATGATGCACTCATCCCGCCTTGAGCAGCAACAGTGTGCGAACGTGTTGGAAATACTTTTGTTACACAGGCAACCGACAAACCTTCTGCAGCTAAGCCCATGGTCGCGCGTAAGCCTGCTCCACCTGCTCCAACGACTACAGCATCAAATTTATGTTCAATAATTTTATAGCTCATAGTTTTATTCTCTTCGGTCGTTTTTTCTTTAGTTTTTGTTTCTGACATGTTATTTAATCCTATGAAGCCAATTTAAATAGTGAAAAGAATGTCGCCACAATCATGGCAAACATGGCAAATTTTATCAGTGTTAACAAAGTCAATGCCATGGCCTTTCCATGCACATAATCTTCAATAATCACTTGCAAACCCAAAGTTGCATGATAAACCACAGTTATGGTCCAAAGCGCCATTAACAATGCTTGAACAGGATGTTGCAACCACACGATTACAGCATCAGCAGAAACTGTTTCCATGGTCATCAGCGAATAAAAGAACCACAAACCCAGTGGAATCATCAATACAGCAGTTAATCGCTGCATCCACCAATGAGAAAAACCATGTTTGGCAGTTCCTAAACCTTTAACCCGTTTAATTTCAGATCTATACTGCATAATTACGCTCCCACGACCCAAGTAATTGCTGTTAGTACCAATGCTGCTAGCACTGCGATGACACCAGAACGATTGACATCATCCATCTCAAAGCCTTTGCCCACATCCCAAAACAAATGACGAATACCATTACAAAAATGGTAGAAAAATGCAAAGGTCCAAGCAATGAGTACCAATTTGCCAATAGTTGAAGCAAACAAGACATGTAAAGATACTGCAACATCTGACATATAAGCCAAACTAAATAACCAATACACCAAAACTACCGCGCCCAATGACAGCGCCAATCCTGTTAATCTGTGTAAAATAGATAATTTTGCCGACAAAGGCATTTTGTACACCTGAATATGTGGTGACAAAGGTCGATTTGATGTTTTCATTAAAAACCCCTAATTTATTATTAACCTTGTGGATAAATATAACTTTGCAATTATAATTGAATTTTAATATTGCAGTAAGGATTTTGTGAATGTGTGACAAAGATAATGATAAAAAGATGATAACAGTCAACTCAACCTGTTCAACAATTTCTTTGAGTGGATTAAACAGTGTGGACTTTCTAAACAATCTACTTATCTCTAATCTAACCGAACTTGAACACAAAACTTTCCATTACACAGCTTTGTGTAATCCAAAAGGACGGATTATTTCCAGTATGTGGATTAATATTTGCAGTGCAGATTCCGTTATTTTGATTTGCCCTAAAAACCTTTGCGCCGATTTATTGAGTTTTTTCAACATGAGAAAATTCCGCCTAAAAATTGATATTAAACTCACAGATGACTCGGTTGAAATAAAAACTGAAGAAAACAAGATACAACTCTCATCTATCAAAAGCCAAGAAACTAATAACACTCAACAGTTTTATGCGTTTATGTTTGCTCAAAATTTGCCTTGGATTGATGCCCGTAATTCTGAAAAATTTATTCCTCAACATGTAAATTTAGACCAGCATAAAAACACCATGAGTTTCAGCAAAGGCTGCTATCCAGGCCAAGAAATAATAGCCCGAATAAAATATTTAGGAAAAATTAAGAAACGAATGTATTTACTGGGGAATATCAATGAACAAGCATTGTTGATTGAATCAGAGAACTATCAAGCAGTATCACCAATCATTCATAACTTTACAAATAATCTTTATAATATTCAAGTAATTAGATCAGGTATTTAACCGTGTTACAACATGTAACAATATTTGTAATATATTACACATTACTAATATAGCTTAGATAAAATTCATTATTAAATGTATATTTATTAAAATATAGGTTTTGATGATTGATTTAATCTTAAACAAGTGTTAATTTTTAATTAAGAACTCTGAAAGAAAAACAGAATTCTAAGAGTTAAGGGGCATTTAAAAATAAAAAGGCTAGGATATGAAAAAGTTTATAATAATTACAGTGGTACTATTCTTTGGTATTTCATCAAACGCTTATTCTGACAAGTATACGTTGGTGATAGAGCCGACATTTCCTGCAGATCAAGGCAAACAAGTTTATGAACCTTTACGACAATGGTTGAATAAAAAAACAGGACATCAATTTGAAATCATCATCGACAATAATTACTATTTCTATTGGAGAAATGCCAATGGAACTAGAATGCCTGATTTTACTTTTGATGCACCACATATTGCAGCGTTTAGAGCAAAAAAGAAAAATTATAAATTTGTTGCTGCCACTATGGAAAAACTATCATACCACCTTATTTCTTTGGATGAACCAGCTGAAGGCCAAACTGTACAGGATTTCATGGTTGGGAAAAAGATTGTCATGTTGCCTAACCCTAGTTTGGCATCAGTCTATTTTACCAAGTGGTTTACCGATTTATTTGCTGCACCAAAAAAGGATGTAACTGCACTTTCTTGGCAAGAAGCGGTCGAAATAGTTTTTGATGGCAGTGCGCAAGCAGCAATTGTTCCAAATTGGATGTTTGATCTCTATCCAAACTTTGCTTCGCTAATTGAAAGTAAAAAAATTCCAGGTTCTACATTTATGGCCTCTCCCAATGTTCCTCAAGAAGCAATAAATAGCTTTCAGGAAGCATTAATCTCATTACAAAGTGACGAAGCAGCCTTTGATGTTTTGGTCGAGTTGAATACAGATGGATTTGTCAAACCGAATGAAACTGATTATGACGATGCAATTAAATTAGTTCCAGGAGTTTTTTGATTATTGTTGTATATAAAAATCAAGTTTAGAAAATATACAAAAACTCAATATCCTCAATTGTTCTTTAAAAAGTTATTCACCGTATATTTTGTTTTACTATGATTTATATATAAGTATAATGTAATACAAAATCTGTTACTTATAACTTTAATGACAAAATCACAAATCCCGACTAATAATCGCAGACTATTTGATCGCCTACCCTTTGAAAGTAATGTTCAATTATTTTCAGGAAGTGCTGTGTGGAAATGTCAAATCATTGATATTTCACTTAAAGGTGTCTTATTTTCCAAACCCGATGACTGGAATGGGAACATCCATGAAATTTATAGACTTTCTATGTCGCAAGAAAACTCACCCAGTATTAGCATGAGTATTGAAATCGCACACATAAAAAATGACTCGATTGGCGCCATGTGGAATAAAATTGATGTCGGCAGTTTTAGTCAACTAAAAAGAATTATGGAGTTAAATACAACCACACGAAATAAAATCAACAAAGAAATATCTTCTCTTTAAACACCTAACCTAATTAAATAATTAGGGCAAAGCCACTAAATAACAAATCCAACCCGCATCTGCAGTGCCTATTTTTGATGCTTTAAACACACCATCTCCCTCACCTGATTTATCATCTGTACCTTCCCAATAGACATCGATTGTTGAAAAACCGGCTTTGTGTAGCATTTCTTGTAATTCTGGCAGCGTCCATAAACGCCAATAATAAGAAAATGCTTTATGGAAATCAATGCCATCATCAGTAATAAAGTGGATATAACATTGCATTTCAGAATTAATCGGATTAAAACTGGCTTGGTCCCAAATATAGGTAAAACCCTCACACTCACGTTCTTCCTTGAGTTCTTTTGCTGCTTCATAACCACCAAAGGCATCCAGAAAAAAAATACCAGTATCTTCTAGAGAATCTTTAACGGAGACAAAGTAATCAATCATGGTATTCCTATCCATAAAAAGAAAATAGCTAAAATTCATGGCCAAAACTATATCCATGTTTTTTATGCCGGAATTTCTTACATCCGCTTTTTTATAGTTTAAACCCTGTTTATTTTTTAAATGTGGAACAATATGACTTTGCCCCCAAGCCAAAACATCATCATCAAGATCTACTGCCCATGCTTTGTTCTTTGCATTTCTATCGACCCACTCACCTGCAGTTTGTCCTGTTCCAGAAAAATCTTCACGCAAATAACGCGCCTCATTGCCACGAATTTCTTTATAAGTCACTTCAATAAAATCTATTTCAGCCTCAACACACTGAACGGATTCTTGGTACATTTTGTGAATATCATGTTTCATTATTATTTTTTCCATAAAAAAACCTTGGCAAAATGTACCAAGGTTTTAGATTTTATCATTATTTGAGACTTATCCCAATAAATGTTCAACCGCTTCGCGTTCTTCGCGCAATTCTTTTTCGGTCGCATCTAAACGATCTTGCGAAAAAGCATCAATGTCTAATCCCTGAACAATTTCATATTGGCCATTTTTACAGGTAACTGGATAAGAGAAAATAATGCCCGCATCAACACCATAACTGCCATCGGCAGGAATAGCCATAGACACCCAATCACCATCTGTAGTACCTAGTGACCAAGTACGCATGTGGTCAATCGCAGCACTTGCAGCAGAAGCGGCACTTGAAGCACCACGGGCTTTAATTATTGCCGCACCACGTTTTTGTACTGTTGGAATAAAATCATTTTCATAATAATCTCTATCGATTAAATCTGTTGCTGCAACACCATCAATCTTCACATTGGCAATATCTGGATATTGTGTTGAAGAATGATTTCCCCAAATAGTCATATTCGTTACATCATTGGTTTGCTTGCCTGTTTTGGCTGCCAATTGACCCATAGCGCGATTGTGATCTAAACGTGTCATTGCAGTAAATTGCTTGTTGGCAATATCAGGAGCTGATTCCATAGCAATCATGGCATTGGTATTGGCAGGATTTCCCACTACCAAGACTTTAATGTCTTTAGATGCATTGTCATTAATCGCTTTGCCTTGAACCGTAAAGATAGCACCATTGGCTTCTAATAAATCAGCACGTTCCATGCCAGGACCACGAGGGCGAGCACCAACCAATAAAGCGTAATCTGCATCTTTAAAGGCAACATTTGGATCGTCACTTGCAATAACGCTATGTAACAAAGGAAAAGCACAATCTTCAAGTTCCATAACCACACCTTGAACTGCACCCATGGCCGGAGGAATTTCCAAAAGTTGTAAGATAATAGGTTGGTCTGCGCCAAGCATATCGCCTGCAGCAATTCTGAATAATAATTGATAACCGATTTGACCGGCTGCGCCAGTGATGGCAACTCTTACTGGATCTTTCATAATAGCCTCTTTGAGATAAAAGAGCATTACATAATTTATGCGAAGCTCTTGATAAGTATTCCCTGCAAATACTTGTTAAAAATGGTCGGGATGAGAAGATTCGAACTTCCGACCCCCACAACCCCATTGTGGTGCGCTACCAGGCTGCGCTACATCCCGAATTTGTGTGTGTATTTTAGTTTCAAACTTAAATAGTGCAAGGTTTTTTAACGTTCAAATCACATTACTGAGTAATTAATTGCCACATATCAAGATCGGTTAATTCTTTGTCCGCCGCAATCAATGATTTCAAGTCAGTCATATTAATAACCAATGCCGATGGAATATCTAATTTTTCACAAGTCTCCATTAACTCTTGCTTTACTTTGACTAGTTTCACACCTTGTTTGGCAGACAATTTGTCAAACTTTGGCAAACTCTCAGAGCTTATGTTTAAAGCTCTATCATACAGTTGAATGATTGCTTCCCAATTATGTTTTGCAAAACCTGGGTATAATCCAACATCATCAATAAATTGCCCTTTAGATTGTGGTTTTTTATAAACGATGCCTAATATTTCGTCATTTTTCAAAATCCAATTTCTAGGCTTGTCTCGTTGTTTTGCCAACGTTTCTCGCCAACTCAACAAACTGTACAACAACTGCTGCTGTTCATTGTCTAAACGTTTTGACATGGCGATTTTAACAAAAGTTTTGTTGACATGATTGGCATCAATAACTGCGTCCATGCGTTGTTTTATTAATAAATCATACCATGTTTGCCGTCCTTGTTTTTCCAGTTCTTCTTGTAAAATAGACTGTAATTCAGGCAGGTAAACAACATCATCTAAAGCATACTGTAATTGTTCATCACTCAATGGCCTTTGCATCCAATCTGATCGGCTATGGGCCTTATCCAACTCAACCCCAAGCAGTTCTTTCACAATGTTTTGGTAAGAAAAATGTAAACCATGACCACACAAAGATGCAGCGATCTGTGTATCGAATACTTTTTCTGGCAATTGTTGATTTAAGTTGTAGAGAATTTCTAAATCTTCAGAGCCTGAATGTAGAATAATATTGTCCAGCAGTTCTTTGAAAATCGAGTTCTGAGTGATCTTTTTCATGTCAATCAAATAATAACACTCGGCTATTTTCAATTGAAACAATGCTGGTTTCGGGTAAAAGGTATTGACTCTCTCAAACTCACTGTCAAATGCGATGGCATCATTTTTATTTATCGACAAAATGAGCGCTTCACATTCTGAATTATCGTCAATCCACTGGTAATCTGTTATCATTTACCCATTAAAACATAGATTACATTTTTCAAGCAATATGAAAGTCAGCAAATCAATAAAACAAAGCATTTTATTTAGTTCAACCACACTCTTTTTAATGGTATTTATAACTGCATGTAATCAGAAAAAGCCATCTCCCATAAAATCCTTTAAAATTTTAGCAATCAATGATGTGTACCGAGCCGAAGGGTTAGACAAAGGCACATTGGGAGGGCTAGCCCGTGTGCGAACCTTGAGAAAACAATTATTAGAAGAAGGCGAGCAAGTGTTGTTCTTGCATGCTGGCGATTTTCTACAACCTTCGTTTAGCAGTAGAGTCAATCAAGGCGTTGCCATGATTGATGTCATGAATAGGTTAGATGGACCTAACCAAATATTTGATGGAAATATGATTGTCACTTTTGGCAATCATGAATTCGACAAATCCAAAATGAAATACTTACTCAGGTTACAACAGCGCATTGATGAATCCGAATTCACATGGCTTGATTCCAACATCAATTGGCTAAGAGATGAAAAATTTGGTGTAATTCACTCTAGCAAATTACAAAAATGGTTAATTAAAGACATTTCCGGTATCAAAGTTGGACTATACAGCTTAACTACGGATATGGCAAAACCCGCATACATTGCCAGTTTTGACAACCCTATTGAGGTCACAAAGCATTTTGTTCCCTTCTTAAAATCGCAAGGAGCACAAATAGTGATAGCCTTAACCCACCAACGACTCAGCGATGATAAAAAAATTCTGAATCTAGAACAGAAATACAGGCCTGATCTCGTCTTTGGCGGCCATGAACATTACCGTCAACTTGAACAAATCAATGGCAAATGGATTGTTAAGGCTGATGCTGATGCGCTTTCTGCGGCAGTGATTGATGTTTCTTTGGATTCAGATGGAATAATTAATATTCTACCTGTATTTATAGAACTCGATGAAACCACAGACAAAGATCTTTATTTACATCAGGAGATTAAAAACTGGCTACAAAAAACCAGTGTTAAATATTGCCAAAAGATAAAACAAGATAGCAATTGCCTAAAAGAGGCCTACGGAAGTACCAAGGTCAAATTAATAGCAGAAGAAAGTGAAATCCGAAGATTTGAAACCAACATGGGAAATTATATCGCAGATACGGCCAAACAAGAATTTAAAGTCTGTGATGCCGATATCTCCTTAATTAACTCTGGCTCTATTCGCTTAAATCACAACATTGCTGCCAACAGTAACATCACTAGAAAACACTTAGAAGGCATGTTTCCCTACCCTTCAAATCTACAATTGATTAAAATCAATGGTAAAATTTTACGCAAAATGCTAACCCATACCATTGATAAATGGACAGCCAATGGTCATTGGTTGCTGGTTTCAGGAATAAAATATATCCACAATCCAGAAAATCAAAGCTTTAGCCAATTAAGATGGAGTGATAACAATCAAGCTATTTCTGATGATGAAACTTTCACTGTTATAGTACCAAAATACTTAATTGACAAACACACTGATCACGATGGTTACGACATGATAGATGAATCAATGATTCAGGACTGTGTAAAAAACGGTTCAGATTTAAAAAAATTACTCATTACTCGCATTAAAAACACGCCCAATGGTATTGATCCCAAAGTTGATGGTAGAATCTGTAATGTGTTAAGGAGTAATTGTCACTGATTATGTCTGGTAAAGAAATCTCTGTATTTATTCTTGGCCTTGTTCTGGTCGGGTTTCTTTATGTCATGAAAAACCCAACAAACCAATCTTCAATCGCCGAATCAGCGGCCACTCAACCAATACAAGTTGGTACCATTTCTAAACAACAATCCAGTTTTAATCCCAAAACAAAACAACCTACTATTGAAAATATACTCGACATACCAGCATGGACATTTGATTTTGCAGCAATAGAGGCATTAACCAGTGAAGAACTGGTCAAATCTATTAATTTAGCCGTTCAAGAACAACGTTTTTTTCAACCCAAAGAAAACAACGCCCTATTCTTTCTAAGCAATCTGAAGTCAATTGATCAGAACAATGAAAATCTAGCAGAACTGACTAAGATACTTACAGATGAAATATCAAGCCAAACTCAAATAGCGCTACAAGACAACGATGATAAACGCTTGGTGAAAATTATCTCACGATTAAAAACATTGTCTTTTGACAAAAACGAAATAAATTCACTAAAAGAAAAATTGGTCAGCATAAAAACAGTTAACAAACTGTTTATTAAAGGAATTAAACTAATTAACAACAACCGTATAGTTAGCGACGACTCCAATGATGCATGGCATATAGCCAAACAAATGCTCACGGTTGACAGTGAGAATACCAAGACCAAAGATTTAGTCAATCAAGTTAACCATGAATTGCTCAATAACGCCTTACGTGCAGCCGAAGAGATTGACTTTGAAATGGCAGGCATACAAATTAAACAGGCTCAGCTATTGTCGCCAAATTCAGAATCAGTCATGTTTACAATTGACACCATCAACCAACTTAAATTACAAAGATATCAATGGTTGGAACAACAAATTTCCCAAGCCATTGAAAAAGTCAATGTTCCACGCGCCAATCGAATGTTGACGCAATTAATAGAGTTAGGAATTGAAGCATCTCAACTGGTTGAATTTAATCAAGAAATTGAGCGCATCACTATATTGGGCAAATACAAACCTTTAGAAACCTTTACCGATATTTCAATAGCCAATTCACCACTGCCCAAAATGGTGGTCATGCCAGTAGGCAGCTTTACCATGGGCTCTAATACCGATGCAAAAAATCAAAGACCCATTCACAAAGTATCCATCAATTATGGCTTTGCTGTCAGTCAAAACGAAATTTCTGTCGAGGATTTTGGCCTGTTTACACAAGACAGCGATTACAAAACCGATGCAGAAAAAAACAACTCATCTCGCATTTACGATATGCGAACAGGTCGTTTAAAAAATAAAAACAGAATCAACTGGCAAAAAAATTACATGGGTAAAAAAGCCACCTTGCAAGATCCAGTAATCCATGTATCATGGAATGATGCTATTGCCTATACACAATGGTTAAGTGAACAAACGGGGAAAAACTATCGGTTACTTAGCGAAGCAGAATTTGAATATGTATTAAGATCAAGCTCCAACAGCTACTATCCCTGGGGCGATGGCACTCCCAAACAAGTGATTGAAAACCTAACTGGCAAACTGGATAAATCAAAAAACGCATCAAGAGCCAAGTGGAAAAAAGGCTTTGAAAAATACAACGACAAATATTGGGGCCCTGCTCCTGTAGGCAGTTTTATCACCAATTCATTTCTACTCAACGATACAGCTGGCAATGTCATGGAATGGGTGGCCGATTGTTGGCATGACACCTATGCCAGAGCACCAATTGATGGCAGTGCATGGATCAATCCAGGTTGTGCAGACCACGTAATACGAGGGGGAAGTTGGAGCAGTGCAAAAGAAGAATTTTCTTCAGCGCACCGTTTTACAGCCAAAGCCAGTTTTACCGACGCCAGATTGGGGTTTAGAATAGCGGTTAATTTGAAATAAAATCATTTTTAATTCAAATTATCTTGAACATCAATTATTAATCTTTATACTAGCAAACCTTAATAACAATCACTGAATTGTTATTAAGAAACACAGTTAAAAATAGTGTGCCAGGGTGGCGGAACTGGTAGACGCGCCGGATTCAAAATCCGGTTTCTTCGGAAGTGCGGGTTCGATTCCCGCTCCTGGTACCATTTTTTAACTTATCCCATTGTTTTATAAGGAAATAATGAAACACATCTAAATTTATACCAACAATTGTACCAAAACCCTGTTCAAGAACTAACCAATTAACGTGTATAAAAACCTTCTTTTTAATAATGTGCATAAATTCAACTAACCTACCCTTTTTTATCGGTGTTACTTTTGTTTCATTTATTCCTCATTCAACCTTTTATTATTATATTTAAATGAAATCAATACAACTGTTCATAATAACATCCTAAATTATCAACAATTCAATATCCCATATAACTGTACAATATTACTATATTGCTCTATTTAATAGATGGTGTGTTTTGCATATTAACTACATAGCTCTAAAGAATTATATAAATTTACTACTATGGTTGTTTTTATTAGAATATTATAAGTAAATAGATACTTATTCAACAATTATAGGAATGATTTCGAGTTTGCAAGTCCAATAAAGGGGTGGGTGTTTCTATTTTGAGATCCTTGAAGATCTTTATCATGAACACCCTAGACCAAAAATAGGGTTTTAGTAGCTTTTCATTTATGAAAAAAAATATGAAGTATTATTTAAGATTATGAAAGTAGCTTGCTCTTTAGTTTTAAAAACTCTTCACTTGTTAGCAAGCCTTGTTCTTTTAATTTTCCTAGCTTTACAATTTCATCCGCAACAGAATTATCGGATATCTGACTAGGCTTTTCTTCTATCAGCTTTGCTTGAGTTGCTGTGTCTTCAATATCTGCTTGCTTTATGATAACTTTCATTACACTGTGCCAATGCTGTGCTTGCTCCATAGCTGACCATTCTTGTCCAAAAGGTAAACTAATTTTATAATTTGGATTTTTCACCCTATTAACTGTGATTAGTAATTCAGCACTATTTGTTTTATTTGATGATTCTGTTTTTCCTGAAAGTCCTCCAATAATTGCGCCCGCACCTCCAAATACTAAACCGCCAATAAGCGCACCCCCTAACTGGCTACCCCTTGATGTTTTTGTAATAGTTGTGCCATCTACAAGTATTTCAGATGAAAGAATGTCTTGGTATGATAATATATCTGCTTCAATAACTCTATCATAATAATGTTCATTTCTCTCATTTTGTTTCAATAGGCAGATTTTTTTTCTGTTTTCATCAATAGCAATAGCTAAAAGCCCATTTACTTGTACTACCATTTGACTAGGAGAAAAATCAGTAATTTTCATAAATTTATTTTCCATAATTTCAATATTTTCCTTGAAACGAGTCTCTATATTAGCATTCATTATAGATCCAACCACTAAAATCCCAACAAAGATTACCGCCACCCATATTAAAAATTCCACTTTTATTTCTCCATTAACTAGTTATTTTATCTTTATACATTATAACGTATTAGAATTTTCAAATAAATATTTATCTAGCAACTTATCCATATATTATTTTGGTATATAACGTAGCAACCATTTCAAAGAAGTTAATAGCCATATAGTACGTTAATAAATTAAACACTAGTTTAATGGGTTTCGTTATATTGTTTATTTAAACTATTCCTGGTCAATACAACCAATAAGAATAAATCTTGGTTAAATGATAAATTCTATTATGACGAAAGTTAACTACTCCATATATTTATGGCTTTGTTTAAATCCTATATTTACTATTCATTAAATATTGATTTGAATATTTGATGAATTTGTGTAAAAAGTGTACACATCAGTGTTTTTCTATTCAAAAAACATATGAATCTTAAGGAAAGTGGATGTATCTGCTCGTATTTTAGATATGAGGGATGGTGTTTCTATTTTCAAAAAATGGAAGATCTTTATCATATGCACCCTAGACCAAAAACCAGGTTTTTACTGTTGTTTCTTTCTGAATGAATAATACGCGATAAATTGAATGGAACCCTAATACTTGAAGTTAATCAAATATTAGGGCGTAGATAAGTACGTAGTTAAAAGCCTTCTACAATTCCATAGGCTAATTTCTTAAATTGTATTTATTCGTGCCAATACTTCTTTATTTTAATACCTCCCAAAGCTATATTGTCACTTGTTTTAAGCACTCTTTTACAATATGAATAAGTAGAGTAGAGTACAGTAGAGAAGAATAGTTTAGAAAAGATACATTAATAATGTAAATTTATAATCTCTTTTTTTTCTCATGGCTTTAAGCTCACTATTTTTGATATCCTAAAATCTTTATCTATAAGTTTTTGTCTACAATCCCTTTCTCCTGCCTTTATTTTGGCTTGCAAAACAATACCTTTTAAATTATTTAAGGCAAATCGATCAAATCTCTTAATTGATTCAGTTGGAAAAACCAACCTCCAAAACTTAGGGAAATCATGCCTTTTAGAGACCTTGAATTTATACTTCCCATTTTTAGATTTAGTATAATATTTGATATTAAACCATTTTGTAAAAATACAGTTTTGATACTCGCTTATTTCTGCTAATTTGAAAAACAACATTAAACGTGGTTCACCAAATGAATTTCTAAATTTATAATCATGTAAAACTACTGAATATGAACCATCTTTTATCAATGGTTCATATTCTAATGATTTACTATTCATGTTATCAAACCATGATTGAGTATATCTAACGCTTTCAGACTATCGGCACAAATACCACATTGTTCAAGTAGCTTAGAAAATCGGGTATTGCCTGTAGTTTTCAAGCTCAAACAATTACCAATAACCAAAGATGTTTCAATTTCAAAATACTTAGAATCTATTAACTGATAAAGATTAAAATTAAAGTTGCTGTGAATTAATATTTTATTCATCGTTAGCTACCACAAAATAATTAGCTACTTTGTGCCATGTACCTTGTGCCGTTACATCAAGAACCATTATTTTATCAATGTTCATATTCTCAATGTTTTTAAGTTCCATTATTCTAGGTGCTGGACTTTGAATATGTAAAACTTCACGGGCATAGATAGTTGTACAACTGCCATGTTCTCTAATTTGTTTCTTTAATCGTTGCCTTTGTGCCTGTGCAGTATTAGAATTACGCACAGGCGATTTAGTTAAATCATTCATGATTAATTTTCTCGCTTGTTTGTTGAATAGACAAATTAGAAACCGCAACGCCCGCCAAAGTGTTTGCGGTTTCATTGTTTTTGTAATGTCTGAAATTCCACAATGAACAATCAGTAATTGTACAAAGGGCAATTTCTTTTCTTACGCCTTTACTTTCGCTTTGAGTCAAACCACCACCGCAACAATCCCAACATTGAGCGTTCATAGCGTGTTTGATATGAGTTAAGCGAGTTGTTTTACTAGAACCGCTATTAGGGTTCTTTTGTAAAGCTAGATTTTGATTATTAGGCATTATCACGTTCCTCAATTTGTTGATTCAAATATGCTTGAATCTCATTATCGGGAAAGCCCACGGCTCTTGAAGAAATTTTGATAGGCTTTTTTAACTTGCCTTGAAGTACCATTCTCCATATGGTCGAATCTGATACATTAAGCATTTTTGCAACCACCTTAGGGCGGTGGACTTTATTTATATTTACTGTCATACGTACTCCAATTATTAAAAGTACGTCCATTCTATCGCAGTAAGTGTATTATGTAATTAACTCAGTTTTTGATGTTTTCACCTTAAGGTTAATAATAGAAAATGTACCTTAAGGTTGAAAATCAATCATTATTCATAATACTGTCATAAGAGGGGATGTCTAAATGATAAAAAGAATTCACCCAAAACTTACTTAACCATTTTTTAGCAGCAGGCTTTATAGAGTCATTCATTTTACTATGAGAAATAATTATATCTTTTTCTTTTTTATCTTTATATAAGTGGTTCAGATACCAGTCACTTGTTGATTCTTGGTTGTTTTCAATATTCCAAATGTATAAATCTAAGTACTGAACTACTCTTTGTTCAATTAAAGTTTTAATTTCTCTAATCCCTCCATTTTTCTTATTTTTCTCTTTAATATCTGTTACTAATCCTAGTTCAGGGTTATCTTTTCTTTTATCATTTACAATTTTTAAAACATTTTTGATTAATATTTCATCTGGTTGACTTATATCAATAGTGGTTAATATGAAATTTTTTGATTCTTCAGGTAAATGCTTGTAAAAAACCGTATCTAGAAATAATTCTTTTAATAATACAAGCTCTGCTTCCAAGCTAAAGCCGAACCAAAAATTATTTGACATTAGCTCATAATCTTTTCTTGGGATATCTTTCTCTTTGTAATCTAAGCAAATTTCTTCTACTACTTCTTTTAATACTTTTTTATCTAGTTTATCGTTGTTATAAACTGAAGGTTCATTCAATGCTTGTTCATATATTTCCAAAACTTTTCTTGGCACAAAAAAATGACTTTCAATGTGGTGAGATTGAAGAGGATTTTGATAATCATCATTTTTATCTAAAAATATGTTTTGTAAAATATTTGATTTTGATAAATACATCTGTTCATAAGCTAAAGTTAATTTTGTAGATTTATTTATATCATAATCTGGGTTTTCAGTTCCCACTACTATCTCACCTAAACCATTTATACTTTCTTTAAATAAACACTCTAACCTAGTAGCATCTAATAGTATAGTTTTAAGAATTTGCTCTTTTTCATTCAAATCAATATGAAAAGTACAGACCACTGAGTCTTCAATTATTATACTTTCAGGGTGTTTTAATCTGTCTAACTGCAATTTACGAATTTCAATTTCATAGCAAATATTTTTGGAACAATAGCCATTTAAATACTTATACTTTTCTAAATTAACCCAATCTGGAGTATCTCCAAAATAAAACTCTTTCATAACCACCCTTCCCAGTGATAACTTTCAAAGTAGAAATCAAGCCAAAGCAAATGAAAGTGTTTTGCGGTTCGGTTATGAGCCTATGGCTTGATAGTGTTTATATTGTAGCGGATTTATTTAATTTACAATAGTCTTAATTTTTAGATTGTTTACTGTTTATTGGGATTATTTGACCGTTGCAATTTTCAATAAATGAACTCCAGTGATTCATCATTTTTGTTCTATCGATCAAATACTCAGCCTTGTTATAGGTGGCTTCAACCTTACTGCCTGTTTCATGGCTTAATTGCTTTTCTACAACCTGTCTTTTATATCCCAATTCTCTAAGTGTTGTACTGGCAAGGTGTCTAAAGCCGTGAACCGTGGTTTTACCTTTCCATCCCAACCGATACAAAGCAAAGAGCATTGTATTTTCTGAAAAGGGTTTTAATTCAGGTTGCTTAGTAGATGCAAAGATGTATTTATATTGCCCTGTAATAGGCTGTAAGGACTTTAATACTTCAATAACCTTATCACTCATAGGCACCACATGTTCACGTTTCTTTTTCATCAATTCCATTGGCACAATTAACAAACGGTTTTCAAAATCAACACAATCCCACGTTAAAAAACGAATCTCACTTGTGCGTAAAAAAGTATGTAATGCCAAAGTCAAACCCGCTTTAGTTGTTGGTTCACTAATTAAAGATTCGATACTTGTTACTAATTCAGGTAATTGACTCGCTTTGATGTGATGGAAATTTTTTGGCACATACTCTTTGAGTAAAACTTCAATTCCTTCACATGGATTTGTTTTAATCAAACCTTTAGCTTTAGCAAAAATAAATATCTTACTACACCTACTTCTTATTTTATTAAGCTGTTCTAGTGAACCACGTTTTTCAATAATCTTTAAGACTTGAGTAATTTTAGTGGATTTGATGTTTTTTATTGGCTTGCTACCAATGTGATGAAAAATATTATCCTCTAATGAACGCCACACATTTTGAGCGTGTTTTTCTGACCATTTGTTTTTTTTAATTTCAAACCAAGAACGTGCGATACTTTCAAATGACAATGTACCATTAGCAATGGCTTTTTCCTTTTGTCTTTTTTTGCCAGGGTCTTTACCATCTGCAACCATACATTTAGCTTTAAAGGCTCTATTACGTGCCTGTGCAAGTGAAACATAAGGATAGACACCCAATGCTAAGGTTTTCTGTTGATTGTTGAAACGATAGCTGAAACGCCAATATTTTGAACCGTTTGGATGAACCGTAAGATTCAAACCTTTACCATCTGTTTTCTTGTATATTTTATCAGTAGGTTTTAAAGCAATAATTTCAAAGTCATTCAGCTCTTCTTTTTTAGTCATGATAAACACCATTCAAGGTTATACCAACGATTGTACCAACAATAATAGTGCAATGTAAAGAACTCTTTTGAAATCCTATGATAACAACAATCATATATATAAAGCCATACAAGGTATTTATGATGTTTTATGAAAGCTAGAAAACTCTAGTTTAGGTTCCCGCTCCTGGTACCATTTTTTAGCTGATATCACACCAATTAGTTTCCAATCTCAATCCTAAAAACACTCATCTATGGTATATAGAATTGTATTTTATTAGAATTGACCTTGAAAAACATTTCTGGAAAATATTTGACTTCACCCATCCTTGGGTTTTGCCCTTCGGGTTAACATGAAAATACTTTCCAGAAGTATTTTTCACGTAAGCCTTCATGGATGAAGGTAAGTATCAGGACGATACGCATAAAACTACTGTCGCATTCTAAGCTAAAAAACCACGAAAAACTCGAAGCACAAGAAAAAAATCAAACGGAAACGATGCTTTAGCTTCGCCAGATTAAATGCATCATATCAATTTACAATAACTCCATTGATTGGAAAACTATTACGATTTTGCACTAACACTCAATTTCAATCCAATATTATCCAATACCTTAAACAAAGTGTTGTAAGTAGGGTTGCCATTTTCACTAAAAGTTCGGTATAAACTTTCACGAGCCAGTCCAGTTTCTTTGGCTAATTTGCCAATGCCACCCATAGAGTCAATGATTTCACGAATGGCAAGCATAAGTACGCCTTCATCATTTTCTGCCATGATCGCTTTTAAATATTCTGCTCTATCTTCATTGGTTTTTAAATAGTCGCTTGTTTTAAATGCTTTAGCTTTGTTCATTGTAATCACTCCAATATTGCCTGGCTTTTTTGATGTCATTGTTTTGTGTGGACTTGTCACCACCGCATAATAATAAAATTATTTTCTTTCCAGTCCAACCATAATAAACCCGATAACCTTTACCAACTGATATTTTCAATTCTCTTACTCCTTCGCCAACTGACCGCCAATGACCTTCATTGCCTAATTGCAATCTATTCAGCCTTACCAGTATTTGAGCCTTTGCTCTTAGGTCTTTTAAACCATCTAACCAAATATCAAAAGGACACCAGTCATGCTTTGCTACATATTTGACAATCTCCATCATTCGAGCATTGTAACTTATAAGCTACATTCAATCAAGTGCAAATTTTGTTAATTGAAAATTACAAAAAGATACCTAGAAGATATTCTTATTCAAACAACTTGATATTCCCCCACTAAACTTAACACCCTTCTTTTTCTAAAATTATAGAAAAGTGCCGAATACATGACTTTTATCCCATTCTATTTTATATCAATATTATGTATAATTAGTTAGGTGCATAACTTTTCGGAATTATGGTGATAACTAATATTAAACACTTCTATAATATTGCTACAGATCTAATAACTGGGATTAATTTTAGAAAAAAAGATAACTTTTTCCAATTGAAATTTATATCCATTTTTACTGCAATCATAGTAGTATTAGCTTATATATGGTATTTTATGTACTCAGAATTCTTATTGGCAACAACTTTTTTTGGAGTTGCGCTTACAAGTGCCTCTATTGGCGTTTTGGTAGGTATGATTATTAGTGGCGCATATTTAGCAATTAAAAAAACAATTCAACATATTAAAGCAATTGATTTCTAGTATTTATGAAACTCTCGAATAAGACTAAGTTCCTTTTTGGATTGCTAATAATTGTTTTTTGTTTTGGTATTTATTCATTGTTAATTTATTGGTATATACAATCTGACTTTACAATTTTTATAAAAAGGCTAATAGTTTATATTATAGTTATCATATCCTTTTTAATCGGAAAATATCTATTTAAAAATTTCAGGTGAAATAATTAAATTCTTTTACTTCTCCTGCAACATCTCCAATATACTAGAAAAATCTTTCATGCCTTTGCCATTGTATTTGTGCTTCATAAAGTTGTCCAGCGGCCAATCCCAGAAGAATTGGGCTTTTGGATTTATTGGCGATTTTTCGTACGTAACACTCCGATCTATGTACAAGACTTACTGCCTTCAAACCAGTTACTAATTACTCGTACTGATTTATCTAGGTTGTCCACTGAGCTATCAAAGATTGTAACACTTGTTACACCATTAAAATCTTCATTTAAATCTATTAACAAAACAACGTAATCATAATCATATTTAACAACAATATTAGCTGAATTGTTATCACTAAATAATCTTGCTGTCACTCGAGTTGCTTGTGGCGATGGAAACGAAACAACATAATTCAAACCTGGAACGAACTGGTCAATAATTTCTCGTTTTTGGAAGCACCGTATAGAATTTGACGCTATTATATTATAGGCCTCAAAAATTGATTTTTTAATTTTTACAACTTTACTATTCCAAAATCCCTCTCTTATCTTATAAATACTAGGAGGATTTAACCCGCACCCAAATAAATTTATACTGACTGTAAGTATAAATATAATAACGAATATTCTTTTAAGCTTATTATACAACTCACTTCTCCTTCAACATCTCCAATATACTAGAAAAATCTTTACCACCCATACCATTATATTTGTGCATTTCATAAAGCTGTCCTGCTGCCGATCCTAGAGGGATGGGGCTTTTTGATTTACTGGCAAGTTCTTGGGCTAATCCTAGGTCTTTGCACATTAAATTGGTCATAAATCCACCTTGGTAATCATTACTAGATGGGACATTGGGCATGACATCGGGATAAGGGTTGTAAACTTGTAGCGACCAATTGTTACCAGAGCTGGCTTTCATGATTTCGGATAATACACCTGCATCTAAACCTTGTCGTGTTCCCATGTTTAATGCTTCAGCTGTGCCAATCATGTGTATGGCCAATAACATGTTGTTGCAAATTTTGGCGACTTGTCCTGCACCAGAACTGCCCGCATGAAAGATATTCTTGCCCATGGCTTCTAGTATGGGTTTGGCCTTTTCAAAATCTTCGGGCTCTCCACCACAGATGAATGTCAAAGTGCCTGCAATCGCGGCTGCGGTTCCACCTGAAACTGGTGCATCAACCATGCTGATGCCTTTGACTTTGCAGGCTGTTGCGACGTGACGGGCATCATCTGCAGCAATGGTTGATGAATCGATCACCAATACATCTTTAGATATGTGGTTGATTAAACCGTTCTTTCCGGTAAACAAGGATTTGACAATTGAACCGTTGGGCAACATTGAAATAACAACATTGGCATTAGTCAGTGCCGAAATAGCCGAATCTGCTTTTTTTGCACCCGATTGAACGGCTTTTGCCACGACTTCTTTATTCAAGTCATATACGGTGAGTTTGTGCCCGGCTTTGATTAAATTTTCTGCCATGGGTCCACCCATGTTGCCCAAGCCAATAAATGCGATATTTGTCATTTTTCATCCCCAAAATGTGTTTCGTTATCAATAAATGGAATTATAACAAATCAATGCAAATGTTCATACAAACGTTGTGCAATTTCTTTGCTAATGCCTTTGAGTGTTGACAATTCTTCTACGCCTGCTTTTTTTAACCCTTGTAAACCACCAAAATGCTGAAGCAAATACAATCTTCTTTTCTCGCCAATCCCGTCGATTCCTTCCAACAGAGATTTCTTGCGTGATTTGGCCAGGGCTTTGCGGTGACCTGTGATGGCAAAGCGATGGGCTTCATTGCGAATGTACTGAGTCATGTGTGATAACAGTGAATTGGATTCGGGCTTTATCATGACATTTCGACTCAACACAAATAACCGTTCTTCCCCTGCCCGGCGATCATCATCTTTGGCAATACCGACTATTTCAACCCCTTTGATTTTATGTTCTTGTAATATTTTCAAGGCTTGGTTGGCCTGACCTTTGCCACCATCTATTAACAATACATCTGGCAGCCCATATTGGTGTTTCTCAATTGATTCCAGACGTTTGCTAATAACTTGGCGCATGGCTGCATAATCATCACCACCAGTAATCCCTGTGATTTTATAGTTGCGATACATGTTTTTCTTTACACCCGTGGCATCAAATACCACACACGAAGCCCTGGTCTTTTCTCCAAATACATGGGAAATATCAAAACACTCTACTCGATTGGGAGCTTTCTTCAACTTAACTTGAGTCACCCAAGTTTGCCATTTGTGTTGCCAATTGGCTTTCTTGGCCACATACAACTCCAAAGCATTGTTCATATTGGTCACATTTAAATCTAACATTTGTTTGCGACTGCCCCGAGGATTGCTGATTAGTTTTATGTTGCTGTTGGCGATTTGTGATAAAGCCGATTCCATCCAAGTTTTATCTGTGATTTTTTTATTTAACACAATCAATTCAGGAACAGGTTTATCCTGATAATATTGACTGATAAATGCACTCAAGACCTCATCATCACTGCTGTCATTGGGTGCTTTGGGGTAAAAATTTCTGTGTCCCAACATTTGACCACCTCGCACTGCACATAATGTCACGATAAACAATCCCAATTCATGGGCAACAGAGAAGATGTCCAAATTTTGGCTAGATTTAGATTCGACCACTTGCTGTGACTGAATCATTTTCAATTCTTTGATTTGATCACGAATTTCCGCTGCTTTTTCGAAATCCAAATCTTTAGAAAAATGATTCATGGCAACAATCAATTCTTCAACCACTTGCAGGGATTTGCCCGCTAAAAATTCATAGGTATAATGCAATTGTTGTTGATAGTCTTGTTTTGGAACCAAACCAACACAGGGTGCAGAGCAACGGTTGATTTGGTACTGCAAACAGGGTCTTGACCGGTTGGTATAATTGGCATTGTTGCATTGCCGGATTTTAAATAGTTTTTGTAAATGATTTAATGTGTGTCGTACCGCTTGCGCACTGGGAAAAGGCCCAAAATAACGGCCTTTGCCTTTTTTGGCTCCTCGGCGAAATTCCAGACGTGGAAACTCATCTTCGTTTTCAGAACAATAGATATAAGGATAACTTTTACCATCTTTCAACAAGATGTTATATTTGGGCGTGTGCTGTTTGATTAACTGGTTTTCGAGCAACAGCGCCTCACCTTCAGTCCGCGTAATGCTAAATTCCATACTGGCAACCATTTGCACCAAAGCCATGGTCTTTCTATCTTGTGCTTTTCCCGCAAAATAACTGCTAACACGGTTTTTCAGGTTTAATGCCTTGCCCACATAAATCACATCACCTTTACCATCGAACATTTGATAAATGCCAGGCTTGGGTGGCAGTTGTTTAGCGAATTGTTTGCCGTTGAAATCCATGACAGTTATTCCCTCAATTCTTCACCAAACTTTGCCATGGCATAAATTACCAATTCAAGCTTTTCACCCAGTTTGGTCAATTCATATTCAGTGGTGGGCGGTACAGTGGCGTAAATAGTACGGGTGAGTAATTTTTTACTTTCAAGCATGCGCAATCTTGATGTTAACACTTTGGGGCTAATTCCATCTAATGCTCTCTGAACCTCTGAATAACGTTTTTTTCCACTCAATAATTCTCTGATAACTTGAGTTGTCCATTTGCCATCAATAATTTCTGCAGTTTTTTTAACGGGACATATGCCATCACATTGTTGATTTTCATAAAAGCGTTCATTCTTGTTCATTACTATCCTTTTGGTACGTACTTCCTTTAGTATAGTAACATCCCTATAATATGCAAACATTTTAAATAAAAAGAGAAAACAGAATGAAGAAATTAACTTGGTTATTGCGTATCGTGGGTTTTATACAAATTGTTTTGGGAGTTATGTACTTATTAGCACCTGCCTATATCCTTAAATCAATGGGACACAGCGTTCCATCTCCCGACATATTTTATCCGTTGGGTATGTTAGCCGCACGATTTATTGCTTATGGGGTTGCCTTTATTTACATTTCAAATGATCCAAGCAAACATCGACTTTGGATTGTTTTTATGATAATGATTCAGGCCATTGATTTATTGGCTGGAATTTATTATACCGCGACTGGTGTTGTGTCATTGCAACTTTCAGGGTTTGCCATGTTTAACGCCACATGGATAATGGTTTTGTGCTACGTTTGGTTACCAAAGGAATCTAAAGATACTTAGAGATGGTTAAATCATTGTATTATAAACTGTACATCAAAGCATTGTTGGCTCGAAATCCAACAATGCTTTTCGAAAAAATCAATCATTTGGATTGGTATCAGAATACACTACACAAATGGATAAACAACAGCAAGCTCAATAGTAAAACAGTCTTAGAAGTGGGCTGTGCATCGGGTCGATTGACTCAACATCTGTCCGACATTGGCTACAAACCCTCAGGAGTAGATTTATCCATCAACAGTGTTCAATTGGCTCAAGACAATTATCCAAGACTCATATTTGATCAACAAGACGTGGCCGATTTAAGTTATGCTGATAATTCATTTAATAATGTCATTGCCGCCTCGGTCATTAATATCGTATCAAACGAAGAAAAAGCCTTATCTGAAATGCTAAGAGTTTGCGAAAAAGGTGGAAAAATCAGTGTCTTAATCCCTGAAAAATCATTCAATCAAGATCAATTCAATCTATTACTAAAATCATTAAAACTGACTGGGTTTTCTTTAGCCGCGTTAAAAACATGGAATATACGCGCACCAAAGATGGAACTTAAATCTGTCCAGCAATTATTTATTGATCAAGGGGTTGAGAATATTAAGATCCATAGTTACTTATATGGGATGGTGGTTTCGATTGTTGGAACCAAGAAAACCTAGGTCCAGATAACAAAACCCCAATATAACTATTTGACAAACCAACTGGATTCCACTAGCAAAGTATCATTTTCATAAACTTTACCCATAAAAACATCACCACGTTTTATAACCCCAACGCCTTTGGGTGTTCCTGTCATGATGATATCATTGTCTTCGAGAGTAATAAATGTACTGATTTCTTTGAGGATCACTTCTGGCTTATACAACATCAAATCAAATCCACCAGATTGAACCAGTTTATCATTAATAAACAGTTCCAATCTCAAGTCTTCAACATTATCAAAACCCACAAACTTACTAAAAACCGCCGCTCCATCAAATGCTTTGGCGCGTTCCCAAGGCAAACCCTTTGCTTTTAGTCGTGACTGAATTTCGCGTTTGGTTAAATCCAGTCCAAACCCCACTGCCGCCAATTTGCCTGATTGAACCACAAAGGAGATCTCCCCTTCATAATGAAGCGCATCGTTTTTATTCAATGTGATGTTATCAGTTATAGCTGAATTGGGCTTGATGAAAATAACAAGTTCGGTTGGTGTTTCGTTATTTAACTCTTTAATATGATCGACATAGTTTCGGCCTATGCAGACTACTTTTGATGGAGCGATTTGTTTCTTATTGTGTTTAATAGATTTCATTTAATTTTTATACAGTCGATTAAACCCTGCAATGCTAAATCCATTCATGCGTTTTTTTCCAACAAAGATGACAGGGATACCTTTCGCACCCAGTTTTTTATAACGGGCTTTTGCACTTTTACTTTTTTCAATATCATAACTGATATAGCGAATATTTTCTTTTTTAAAATATTTTTTAGCTTTTTTACAAACACGGCACCATTCTGCAGAATACATGATGACTTTTTTCGAACGGTTCGATCTTTGATTTTGTTCTATTGACCTGGATATTAAGCTTTCATCAATCTTTTCTATAGAAACTTTGTTATAAGACTTAATATAAATTTCTTCGACTGTTATCGCTTCTGGTTTTTTTTCACTGTAATGAACAACACCTTTTTCATCAATCCATTTGTAAATTTCTGCAAATGAAAAAGTTGAACAAAACATCAATAAAATCAGAATAGCTTTTAGTATTTTCATCTTTTAATAAAAAAATTAATAAACTCTATACTAAATTAATTTTTCACCATTGTAAAATTAAACATCATAAACAACCGCACTAAATATCAACAAATTATCATCTTCAAAGCTACACAAATACAAAGTACCAAAATCATAAGGTCCTGTTTCTAATTGTACTTGCCAATTAATATCAACTGAAATTATGTTGTCACCAAATCTTACAATTTTACCCAATGAGAACTTCGAACCAGCATATCCCAAGTCTTGCATCTTAATGCAGTTGTTGAAAAATTTCGATGTCAACGTATTGATATAGTTATAAGCGTGTTGCCCATCAACATCTGAGATGAGGCATGGGAATTGATAGAAAGAAGCAATAGCATTTGCATCAAATTGATCAAATGCTTGTTTGTAAGATTTGAACAATAAATCTAATTTTGTTTTCATTTTTCTCTTTTAAATTCAATCCATGTATTACCAGATCTTATAAAACCAACTTCCGCAACAATGTGCGGCCACTCTACATTTGGTGAATAAACAATTTCATGGATTTTATCTAAATTGATTTTATCATCAGAACCAGTTACTAAAACCGTATCTCTATTGGGAATATAAACAACAATATTGCCTTTTACAGGGAAATTATTTTTATTCCATAAATCATCAATTAACAACAATGAGGCTTCATAGTTTCCATCGGCAATTACCACTGATAACTCTGACGTATCACCTTGCGTTTGGATTTCAGGCAAGTAATTCAGCAAATTATTTTTAGCAATTTTTAGTAATTGAGTTTTATCTAGTTTAAGTAGTTTTAAGTCGTTTTGACTTAGATATCGGATATTTTCTCTGGTATCAAATGCGTAAACTATATATAAAACATCATTTAATTTTTCGTATATCAAAGGAATAATTTTAACATTATCGTATTTTTGCATTTGGTCATGTGCATTTTTAATAAAAAGAAAATCCTTAATAATCGGCAATATACTTTCCTTGGTATATTGTGTATCGATTGTTGAGATAGTGCTTAACATTGAAGAGCCATAACGATTTAGTATATCATCTATTTCCAAAGGGCTATTTTTATATTCTCTATAGGCATTGTCTAAATATGATTGTTGCTCTGTTGCATTTCCTTTTATTATAAAAGTCACATGAAGAGAAGATATTTTTACAATTTCAATTTTATTCTCATTGATATTTAATTTTTCAATGTACATTTCAGTAAACTCATTTTTAGAAATATATTCATTGGAGTAGAGTTTAGGTGACGAACAACATATAGAAAAAAATATTAATACTAGTTTCATGGATAAAGGGCTTCTTAAATTAACAAATCTAATCGTAGTTCATTTATGTGAAAATGTCATAACAATCTTAATTATAGATTCTATTATTAACAAATTTTATGAGCCAAGTTTGCCACCTGAGCAGGAGATACAAGGAACCAAATTTTATTGAAAAACACTTAATCTTTAAGGTTATTGGTGAGTAATCCTGCCTTACAGCCCTTTGTACTTTGAGTGTAGCCTGAAATGATTCTATATTCCAATAGGTATTATTTGTCATTTTTTAAAATCGAGAATCTCCAATTAGAGTTTCAATTTACACACCAAATGCAGTATTTGATCCTTTGCTTCACAACTGAACTGCCATCACTATCACTGCATCCTATTTTTTAAGCGTTTCAATCAATGGAATACCATTCGCACCTGATGGAATATAAACAGTGGTGTGATTGGGCGATGATGCCATTTTCAATTGTGCATTGATAGCTTCGTGTTGTAGATAGTTTTGAGTCAACGTTGTATTAATAATCCTCTGTGCCTCAGCTATCCCACGGGCTTCTTCAATTCTTATCTCTGCATCTTTTTTAGCAATTTCTTTTTGTGTTTCTTTTTCATCCAATAATTGCTTAGCTGCCAATTTTTTCTCAACTGCTTCTGTTACAACCTTTGGGTAATCGATATTCCCGACAACACCAGAAGTCACTATAAATGGTGTATCTGACAAATATGCTGTCAATTCTAGCATCACCGCATCAGCAATTTCATCTCTTTTTTCTTTCACTTGACGACTTTCTAAAGTTTGGACGTTCTTTCTAATCATCGCTCTTAAAGGTTCTTTTATATAACGAACGTAAAATTCAGATCCCGCATACTCTTCAACAACCGACTTAATAGAACCCGATTTTATTTTTATTATTGTTTGAAAACGAAAGGATATATTTAACTCGTCTTTGGCCAATATATTAAAAGTTTCTGCGTATGTTTGAGGACGGAAATCAACATTCTCAACTTGATTTCTCCACAACGATACCCCAAAATTTTCGGGCCCTTTCATCTTACCTTGAAAACCACCCTTCCCCCAAACTCTTGGATTCTCTTTTACATAACCTTCGTGTCCGGCAGGGGTTGAAGGATTTGAACATCCTACTAAAAAATACAAGCTACTAATTAAAACTAATTTTATGATAATTTTCATATTCACCTCTTTCTTGATTAATCATAATAATAGCAAGCAATGCATACCTTTGCACAGTGTCAAAAGTACTATTCGAGATTGGTAGCATTTTTTCTTATATAAAAACCAATACTCAATGTGATAAATAACATTTGTTTTTGTCAATATCACGTTAATACATTAGCAAATACTAATTAATCATATTAAATTAGATATTTCTCAAAATAACTCTTGACACGTAAATTCAACTAAGAGATTATACTCGCAACATTAGAAATTATTATTAAAAGCACAAATGAATTTAATCCTTATTATAGTCGTCATTATTATTCTCCTACCTATGAGGTGAGAACGGCGAACAATTGGATTTCCAAAAAAGCCCTTCTCATAACAAGAGAAGGGCTTTTTTTTTACTAAAATGAAAACAACCAAAAAAGAGAGCAACAAAATGTATTACGATAAGAACACAACCATTTACTTAAATGGTCAATGGATAAAAGCACAAGATGCCACAACTGGCTTGTACCAACAGTCATTTCATTATGGTAATGGTGTCTTTGAAGGTATGCGTTCGTATAAAACGTCCAAAGGTGCAAAAGTTTTAAAAATAAAAGAGCATTTTGAACGCCTACTCTATTCCGCTGACAAGATGTATATCGATCTCAAGTATTCGGTTGATGAACTCACTGCCATTTGTTATGAGTTATTGGAAAAAAACAATATGCAAGATGCTTATATCCGTCCATTAGTGTATACCGATGAAAACATGGGTTTACAACCAGAAAGCAAAGCCAATTTATTTATGTGCGCTTGGGAATGGGGAAAATACTACGACCAGCCTGTAAGAGCCATGACTTCACCCTTTAGGCGACCTGATCCAAAATCATGCCATGTTGAAGCCAAAGTCACAGGTCATTACACCAATTCATTGATCGCTATTAAAGATGCCAAACAGAAAGGTTTTGACGAGGCATTATTGTTAGACAACCACGGTTTTGTAGCTGAAGCCACTGGCGCCAATTTCTTTTTCCAAAAAAACGATACCTTGTTTACTGCTCCTAGAGGCAATATCTTACCAGGTATTACACGTTCGTTGGTGATGGACTTGGCCAAGGAAAACGGCATCAAGGTCGAAGAAAAACATTTCACACCAGAAGAAGTATATAACGCTGATGGTGCATTTTTCACAGGTACTGCAGTTGAAATCAATCCAATTGAATCATTGGATGAAAAACCATTCAAGAAAGCTTGGAATGAAACCTTTGGTCATGAACTGCACCAACAATTCAACCATTTTGCCAGGACTGCTTAATAGACCATGAATAAAGAATTGAACAAATATTCAAAAGCTGTCACGCAGGATCCTACACAACCAGCGGCTAAAGCAATGTTACATGCCATTGGTATGGACAATGATGATTTAAACAATCCTCTGGTTGGTATCGCCAGTACTGGCTATGATGGCAATCCCTGTAACATGCATTTAAATGATTTAGCTGCCAATATTAAGTTGTCAGTTAATCAACAACCCTTAAACGGCTTAATTTTTAATACCATCGGCATCTCTGATGGTATTTCCATGGGCACTGAAGGCATGCGCTATTCTTTGCCATCGCGCGATGTCATCGCTGATTCAATTGAAATGGTTACCTGTGGCATGAGTTATGATGCGAATATTTCCATTGTGGGTTGTGATAAAAATATGCCAGGTGCTTTAATGGCCATGTTGCGTTTTAATCGCCCTTCAATCTTGGTTTATGGTGGCACCATTGCTCCAGGTTGCCACGATGGTAAAAAGCTGGATGTAGTATCAGCCTTTGAAGCATGGGGAGAAAAAGTGGCTGGAAACATGGATGAAGACACCTATGAACTCATCATTCAAAAAGCCTGCCCATCAGCAGGAGCTTGTGGTGGCATGTACACAGCCAACACCATGGCAGCAGCGATTGAAGCCATGGGCATGAGTTTACCCTACAACTCTTCTAATCCTGCCATTAGTGACAACAAATCACAAGAGTGTAAGGATTTGGGTGATGCCATTTATCAACTCATGCAATCTGATTTAAAACCCAGAGACATTGTAACCAAAAAATCCATGGAAAACGCATTCAGGCTCGTCACAGTACTTGGCGGTTCTACCAATGCTGTACTGCATTTTTTGGCCATAGCCGATGCAGCTCAAATTGATTTTAGCCTTGAAGACTTTCAAAAAATCAGTGATAACACACCATTTTTGGCAGATTTAAAACCCAGTGGCAAATATTTAATGCAAGATTTGCATGATGTTGGCGGTGTTCCTGCTGTGTTGAAATATATGTTAGAACAAAACATGTTGCACGGAGACTGCATGACTGTAACGGGCAAAACCTTAGCAGAAAACCTGGCTTCAGCTGAAACTCTACAAGAAAATCAGGATGTTATTCACAAGATAAACAACCCGATAAAAGAAACAGGCCACATCAGAATATTATTTGGCAATTTAGCCAGTGAAGGATCTGTGGCTAAAATAACAGGCAAAGAAGGATTGAAATTTCAGGGCAAAGCCAAAGTTTTTGATTCAGAAGTCGCTGTGAATCAGGGCATTGCCAATGGCGAAGTTCAAAAAGGCGATGTTGTGGTCATTCGCTATGAAGGTCCAAAAGGAGGACCTGGAATGCCAGAAATGCTTAAACCAACTGCAGCAATAATCGGCGCAGGTCTTGGCAATGATGTGGCATTGATTACAGATGGAAGGTTCTCAGGCGGCACCCATGGTTTTGTGGTTGGCCACATCACACCTGAAGCACAAGTGGGCGGCACCATCGCTTTGGTTGAAAATGGCGATGCAATTACCATTGATGCAGAGACCAATGAATTAACCTTGCATGTCAGTGAAGGGACTTTACAGACACGCAAACAAAACTGGCAAGCACCCGATATGAAATATAAAAAAGGTGTCTTATTCAAATATGCAAAGAACGTAAGTTCTGCTTCAAAGGGGTGTTTAACCGATGTTTAAAGCCGAAAATAGCAACATAAAACAAATCATCAACAACAACTGGCAACAAATTGATGATGAAATTCAATCTGACAGAGCCATAAACATGTTGGGCTCACAAGCCATCATCAATAGCTTAATTGCCGAAGGTGTTGAGTATATGTTTGGCTATCCGGGTGGCGCAATTATGCCTACTTACGATGTTATCCATCAAATGCAAGACAAAATCAAACATGTTCTAGTCAGACATGAACAAGGTGCAGTTATAGCTGCCCAAGGCTATGCAAGAGCCAGCGGCAAAGTAGGTGTGTGTATTGCTACTTCAGGCCCTGGAGCAACAAACCTGATTACTGGAATTGCCGATGCGATGATTGATTCAACTCCCTTGGTGTGCATTACTGGTCAAGTACACAAAGATTTATTGGGCACAGATGCTTTTCAAGAAACAGACATCATTGATATCTCCATGCCTATCACCAAATGGAACTATAAAATTACCGAAGCATCAGAAATCCCTAAAGTAATGGCACGGGCATTTTATATCGCCAAATCAGGCCGTCCTGGACCAGTATTAATAGATATCACCAAAAATGCCCAAATAGAATTTTTAGAATACAGCTACAAAAAATGTTTACACTTCAATAGCTATTTACCTGAGCCAACACCCAAATTACAAGCGATAAAAGAAGCCGCTAGTTTGATTAACCATGCTAAAAAACCAATGGTGGTATTTGGTCAAGGCGTTATATTGGGAAATGCGGAACAGGAACTAAAAACTTTTCTTGATAAAAGTGGCATACCCGCAGCAGCGACCATTATGGGACTGTCGGCCTTGGATAACAAACACCCGAATTATGTGGGCATGTTGGGCATGCATGGCAATTATGCACCCAATTTATTGACCAATCAATGTGATGTTTTGATTGCCATTGGCATGCGCTTTGATGATAGGGTAACTGGTACATTGGCCACCTATGCCAAACAAGCCAAAATCATTCATTTAGAAATTGACAACAGCGAAATCAATAAAAATGTACGGGTTAATGTGCCTGTTTTGGGCAATGTTAAATTCACTTTGCCACAAATTACCGATAGAGTCATAGAAAATCAGTTCCCTGAATGGTGCAAAGAATTTGACAACTTACATCAACAAGAGCTTGAAGCTGTAATTAAGCAAGACTTAAACCCAAAGACTGATGCAATATCTATGCCTGAAGTAATAGACATGGTTAATGAGCTGACTAACAATGAAGCAATCATCGTTACCGATGTGGGCCAACACCAAATGGCTGCTTGTCGTTATGCTCAGTTCAATCAAACTCGCTCTATGATTACTTCAGGTGGGCTTGGCACCATGGGTTTTTGTATCCCAGCAGCGATGGGTGCTAAATTGGCCAAACCCAATAGAACCGTTATTGGCATAGTAGGTGATGGCGGAGTACAAATGAATATCCAAGAATTGGGCACCATTATGCAATCCGAAATTGATGTTAAAATCATTATCCTTAACAATGAATTTTTGGGCATGGTACGTCAATGGCAAGAATTGTATTTTGATAAACGTTATGCTTCTACAGAAATAACCAGTCCCGATTATCAAGTGCTAGCAAGCGCGTATGGGATCGCATCGGCCAAAGTAGTCCAAAGAGAACAACTAAAATCCACCCTACAAGAAATGCTATCACATGATAGCGCTTACTTATTAGAAGTGATGGTTGGACAAGAAGACAACGTATTTCCTATGATATCACCGGGTGATTCTGTATCCGACATGAGGTTGAAATAACACAATGACTGAATTTGATGAATTAAAAAAAGATTACACCATGGCCCTGTTTTCAAGAAATCGTGCAGGTATCCTAAATCGCATTACTTCTGTATTTTCACGTATTAAGCTCAATATCGACAGCCTAAATGTATCTGAAACAGAAACCAATGGCGTATTTCGCTATTCGGTTCGGGTCAATACTACTGAAAAATTAATCAGGCGAATCACCAAACAAATCGAAAAACAAGTGGATGTATTAAAGGCTGTCTATGCAACAGATGACTTAATAGTTCAACAAGAGGTGGCATTGTACAAGATTCCATCAGAGGTGATGATAGATGACATTCAAACTGAAGACATCATTCGCAAACACCATGCCAAGATATTGCGCATACATCGCGAATACACAGTGATTGAAAAAACAGGACACAAACACGAAACCCAGGCCTTATTTGATGAACTTGAACCCTACGGCATCTTAGAATTTGTCCGTTCAGGCCCAATCAGTATAGGTAAAATAAACTATTAACAAAGAATCGTTATACTCGCAAATGCGGGAATGGCACGAAAAATATTAACTATTAACCTTAAAGAGAGAAATAAAAAATGGCAAAATTAAATTTTGGCGGAACTATGGAAGAAGTAGTCACCCGTGAAGAATACCCACTAGAAAAAGCACAAGCCAATCTAAAAGAAAAAACCATCGCCGTGCTAGGTTATGGCGTACAAGGTCCTGGTCAAGCATTAAACCTGCGTGACAATGGCTTTAATGTAATTGTTGGTCAACGCAAAGAATCTGCCTCTTGGGCCAAAGCCGAAAAAGATGGCTTTGTAGATGGCGAATCGTTGTTCCCCATTGCAGAAGCTACCCAAAAAGCCGATATTGTGATGTATCTACTATCAGATGCGGGTCAAATTGCGGCATGGGACACAGTAAAAGAAAACCTAAACGCTGGTGATACTTTGTATTTCTCACACGGTTTTGGCATAACTTATCATGACCAAACCTCAATCATTCCTCCTAAAGATGTCGATGTAGTACTGGTTGCTCCTAAAGGTTCTGGTCGCTCACTGCGCACCCTATTCTTAGATGGAAAAGGCTTAAATTCAAGCTATGCCATCTTCCAAGATGCCACAGGAAATGCCAAAGATACCGCTTTATCATTGGGTATTGGTGTGGGTTCTGGTTATTTATTTGAAACTGATTTTAAACGCGAAGTGTATTCAGATTTAACCGGCGAACGCGGCATTTTGATGGGAGCCATTGCTGGTATGTTTGAAGCCCAGTACAATGTATTGCGCAAACATGGTCACTCACCATCTGAGGCATTCAATGAGACAGTAGAAGAACTAACACAATCATTAATGCCATTGGTTGCCGAAAATGGCATGGACTGGATGTATGCCAACACCTCAACTACCGCACAACGTGGAGCATTGGATTGGCGCCATAAATTCCGCGATTTGAATGAGCCTCTATTTGAAGAATTGTATGAAAGTGTATCATCTGGTAATGAAGCACGCATCACCATTGAAGCCAATTCAAAAGATGATTACCGCGAAAAACTAGATGCTGAACTAAAAGAAGTTCGTGATTCTGAAATTTGGCAAACTGGTAAGACTGTACGTGGATTAAGACCGCAGAATTCTTAATTTATCTGTCATCCTCGCGAAGGCGGGGATCCAGCATCAAATAAAACTGGATTCCCGCCTTCGCGGGAATGACGGGTTATTATTGGAATGATGAAGATATTAAAACCATGAAAATGAAAGTTAGCCCAACAATCGAAAACATCAAAGCAGCACAACAACGTATCTCTGCCGTGGTACAACGCACACCTTTGCAGGAAAACTTACAGTATTCCAATATTTATGGTGCGAATATTTATCTCAAGCGTGAGGATTTGCAACAAGTACGTTCGTATAAAATTCGTGGGGCTTATAATAAAATTGCTCAACATCCGCAAGCAGAACATGTGGTCTGTGCCAGCGCAGGCAATCATGCGCAAGGCGTGGCATATACTTGTCACAAACTGGGCATCAAGGGCACGATTTTTATGCCCATCACCACACCCAATCAAAAAATTGAACAGGTCAAAATGTTTGGACATAGCCAGGTTGAAATCAAATTGATTGGTGATACTTTCGATGAAACGGGATTGGCAGCCAAAACTTTTTGTGAAGACAATCAATACCTGTATATCCCACCTTTCGATGACATGGAAATCATCGAAGGCCAAGCAACCATTGCTTTGGAAATCTTAGAAAAACATCCAGAGCCAATCGATTATATTTTTATCCCCATAGGTGGTGGTGGACTGGCCTCTGGTATAAGCACCGTTTTCAAAGAATTATCACCAAAAACCAAAATAATCGGAGTAGAACCCAAAGGAGCCGCTTCCATGCAAGCAGCTTTTACGGCAGGAGAAACAGTCAAACTGGACAAAATCAATGGCTTTGTTGATGGGGCTGCCGTACAACAAGTCGGCGAACTGACCTATTTGCAATGCAAAGACAAAATTGATAATTTAATCACTGTTGAAGATGGATTAATCTGTCAAACCATCCTCAATCTATACAACAAAGATGCCATCGTGGTTGAACCCGCTGGTGCCTTAGCATTGGCTGGTTTGGAACAATACTCCGATAAAATCCAAGGCAAAACCGTGGTGTGTATTTTAAGCGGCAGCAACAATGACATCACCCGCATCGAAGAAATCCGCGAAAAAGCCCTACTCTACGGCGGCTACAAACACTATTTTATGGTGCGCTTCCCACAACGTGCTGGAGCCTTGAAAGAATTCGTGGCCGATGTCTTAGGAGAAGGCGATGACATCACCTACTTCCAATACCACAAAAAACACAACCGCGCCCATGGCCCTGCTATAGTCGGCATAGAATTAAAACACGCCGAAGATTTTACCCCCTTGGTCAAACGCATGAAAGATTTGGGCTTTTACAGCGATTACCTGAATGATAAACCTGAGTTATTTAGTATGATGATGTGAGTTTAATTGAAAATTAATAATTAAAAATGGAAAATTGAGAATGAAACAATGCTATTTTGATACTCACATCGGGTAGTTAGCTTTAGTCAACACATTCTTATCAATACACTACTAACTATAGAAATTGAATGAAATTACCCAAGAAAAATAGCATAGTGAAAACAAACGTAGCTATTTTTAAGTGAGTTTTTATGCATTTAGGCGCTGAATGTTATGATAAACCGATTGTAAAAATTCATTAATTTCAATATCATTCACTAGAATACGATACTCTATAAATACAGCATTCCCAGTTTTAGTATTGATCGCATCAACATCACATTGAGCATCCGAACGATATATGATTGAACCAATAATATTCTTTGCTTGAAATTCTACTACAGAAAAAGTGTTTCCTTTTTTGTGTTTGTGTAATATTAGAGTCGGTACTTTAGTCAATTTAACGCCTCTAAAATTATTTAATGAATGCCACCTAATAAAATAACAAACCAAATTCTCATCATTTCTCAATGAAGCAGAACACGGCCTACAACATGCTTTGTCCTCGACCATCACCGTACACGACTTACACATAAAATCTTTACAAAGGTGACATTTTATATCTTTAGTACAATTATTACATTTCTCTTCATATATATGGCTCAGCATAGCTTTAGATTTACTCATTACAATTTATTATTTGTCTATAAACCCTGAATTTTATTGTGTTTATGTTGTTTTTCAGGCATTTTATTCTAGCACGGTCAATTTTTAAAAAATAGTATAAAATCAACAATCCCATTCAAGACTTAACACAATCAACCTTTTTAACAATGTGTTGACTAAAGCCAACTACCCTACACGAGTTTCCTTTAAGACCCATATCGGGTAGTTGGCTTTAGTCAACACTTTTCAATCACTGGTAGCGACTATAAAATCGACTCTTTGCATCTTTAAGACTAGCTTTTGGCGCATTGTTTTCAATGTAGTCATAAGTTGCTTTCAAATGTCTTTCATCGCGTATGGCTTTATCGTAATAGTCACGTTCCCAAAAAGAGCCTTTTAAGTTCAATTTCTTATTGATTTTATAAGCCAAGCCTCCTTTTAATTTATAAATAATCTCTCCTAAATCTTTGTATTGCTCGAATAACACATGGATATGATTGGGCATAACACTTAAACAGATGAGTTGGTAGCATTCTGGCTCCATGCTTTTGCAATGGTCAATGACAAGTTCTATAATTTCTCCATTCAAATACCGACCCTTTTTTGAGGAATCAAGATAAGCATCAATTTTCATTTGTTTGATTGATTCTTTTTCTTGGGTTGAGGCTTTTAATCGCGAGAGAAAGTCATCAACACTGTCTAATGTTCTGAAAGTGACAAATTGATAAGAGTTTATCTCACTAAAATGTGGAAGCTGTTTCATCATCATTTTATTGTAGCTTGTTGTGTTGACTAAAGCCAACTACCCGATACGAGTTTCTTTTATGACTCATATCGGGTAGTTGGCTTTAGTCAACACGAATAACCAGTATATGTATTCAATTTAAGTATATCATGAAATTTATTTTTAAATACGTTATACTTTTTTGGTATGAAATTCGTTATCATGATAATTATCATTATTCCTCAAGTTGTACTTGCTGCTAAAGCACCTTCTATGACTTCCATGTGGATGGAGTTGTTGTTTCTGATAGTGATGTTAATTGTTTTGAAGGTTGCCAGTTTTTCTAATAAGGTTAAGTTTATTTTATTTGGGACTTATGTATTGTCAGGAATTATTACTCAAACCATTTGGTTTCCTGTGGTTCTTTTTATTGGCATGTATGTTTATTTCCATAAATTGGACGATGATTATTAGTCAGTAACACCTAAAGGAGGCTCTGATAAATGAAATTTAACATGTTCCACATCTAAATTTTCAAGTAACTCTACTATATTGCCATATATTTTGGCATGATAACCATAACCGCCATTTCTTAACTCATCAATGGCTTGTGATTTGCTCCAACCTTGAAATACAATGCGATAAGCGGCTGCCACTGCTCCTGTGCGGTCAGAGCCATGCCAGCAATGAAACACTATTGGGCCTTTTCTATTTTGAATAATAGACAATGCTTTGATCAAATGGTCTTCGGTGATTGATCCTGCGTTGATTTTAATGTGATGTAGAGTCAAATTAGTGTCTTCGGCTTCGTCGTTATCGCTGTGGTGTCTGCGTAAATTCAACACTTCTTTGATGCCCATGCTTTGCAACATGGCAAATGTTTCTTCGTCGGGTTGTTTGGATCGATAAACACCTTCATCTATTTTGTGAAAATTATCCAATCCTGAGTTGATGATTTCAACGGCCCAATTATCAGGCCGCTCTCTGGGTTGGGAAAATCCAATATTGATGATTAACAATGTGAATGTTAAGGTCATTAAATTGGCGATTATTTTTCTATTTTTCATTAACATTCTCTGGTTTCGTTTCGTTTGGGTTGATTTAATTTCATTTAATATCATTCAAAAAGGGCAAAGTTGTTCTTACACGATTCACTTCTGACAAGTTGATTGTTGTGATAATATATTCAACATTCTTGCCTGCAGTTGATATATTTACACCCATTGGATCATAGACTTGAGATCCTCCAATATAGCTTAACTGGTTGCCATCGGTTCCGATGCGGTTAACTCCCACGACAAAACATTGATTTTCTATGGCGCGCGCCTTCAATAATGTCTGCCAATGGTCTTGTCTGATTTCAGGCCAACTGGCGATAACAAATACCAGCTCTACTTGTTTGGCAACTTTTCTAAACAACTCAGGAAAGCGCAAATCATAACAAATAAACACACTGGACTTTATTCCATCTATCTCAAAAATTTCAGGTTTATTGCCCGCAATATAATATTTGTCCTCTCCAGCATTCGAATACGGATAATTCTTAATGTATTTTGCTTTCAGCATTCCCTTTCGGTCAAACATGATGGCAATATTTCTAAATTCCTTACCATTTTTCTCAGTTATTCCGGCCAAAATATTTATCTGATGTTTATTCGCCAATTGTGATAACATTTGACCTGTTGTTCCATCAATGGATTCTGCAACCACATCGGCATTCATTGAAAAACCGCTGTTGAACATTTCTGGAAAAACCACAACGTCGCAATCATCAACCTTGGCTTTTTCAATAAACTTTTCAGCTCTCCTTAAATTTTCTGCTTGGTTCTCCCAAACAATATCTAGTTGAATACTGGCTATTTTCATTAAATATCCCTAAGTCTGCTTGTCGCTAAATCAAAATCTTCTTGGGAGCAAGACAAAACAAATCGGCAATAACCAGGCAAGCCTGTCCAGGTAGAATTATTAATCACCAGATTTTTCTCTTCAAATAATTTTTCAGTGATTAAATCAGCACCTTGGGTATCGTTAAGTTTGTTTTCATCAATAAATTTTTGAGGTTTTGCCACCATAAACAATCCACCTTTGGGCTTAATAACCTTCCAACCTTTATCGACCAATATTTTACTGAGAACTTTGGCTCGGTTTGACAAAATATTCCTCTGTTTTTCTAAGTGAATAAGCAGTGATGAATTATCGTTTAATTGTGCTTGAATCAATTTTCTTACGGCATACCCAAGGGTCGGATGAGGTGCATGGGTCAATTCAACTTGCAACTCTTCCATTAAAGCAACAGATGTTGAACAGGCGTAACCAAAACGCAATCCTCCTGCAGCATATTCTTTTGATAATCCTCCCAGCATAACAAACCGTGATTGATTGTTCATTGAATGTGACCGAATGTATTTCTCCAAATCCCAACTTAATCCATTATCAAACTCAAGCCCGGTAAATATACTGTCCATCACTACTGTTGACTTGTATTGTGCTGCCACTAACAATAATTCAGACAGTTCACTTTGGGTATAAATCGCACCAGTTGGATTAACAATAGGGGCATTTAAGAAAACCCAACAAGATTGGTGTTGTTTGAGTTGTTTTTCAAGATTATTGGCAGTCACTTTGAATGCGTTGCTGTCAAGGGTTTCAATAAAACAAACATCTATGCCTTTGTATTCTGCAGCAGCGACAAAATACCCATAGCTGCCACTGGGAATAAGTAGCGTTTGTTTATTCCTGTGACAAATATTCAATAAAGCACTAAACAGTGGCGCTACACCATTGCCAAACACCATCTTAGAGTTGATATCTAAGGGAAAATTAAACCGTCTGTTTAGCAATTGCATCAAAGGTTTTTTGGGAGAACAATCTTCTTGTGAGCACTTTCTGACCAAATAACTTTCAAATAATGCTTGTTTTAGTTCATCAGGGGCAGCCAGTTCATTTTCACCATAATCTAATCGCACTGTATCAGTTGTAAAGTTTAAATGATTGCCTGTTATGGCGGGATGAGCGAAAGCCTTTTCAATGTTTTTACAAGGCAATAATGACAATGTAGAAGGCTTATTATCCACCGTTGCTGTTGAGACAATATTATCCTTTGTGCTTCTGGTTCTTTGAAAATACAGCAACTGTTCCAAAAGGTGTGCGTAATAATATTGTTTGAGTATTGGCGTTCTGCTATAGGTTAATTCAGCAGCATCAATTAGGTATTTATTAATCGATGCATTGCTGCTTAGGGTAATATTCAATGAATAATTCTGATAAACACGGTTATTGACCAAACCTGCGGTAAGGATTAAATTATTCGGCAAGGGTTTGTCGGACAAATAACGAAATACACCATGAATATTGGGCTGGCTACTTAAATCAATATTTTCGGTTAAATCAATCACCAACAATGCTTTACTCTTTAACGCGCATTCAACCAGTTGTGCCACCAATTGGCTGGATTGTACTTCGTGAACATCTAACCGTGTAATCACCAATTGTGGTTGTAATTTCTCTATCAATTGTATTAAAAACTCAACCCGAGATGGAACCTGTAATACCTGTGATTGATCAGTATCAAAATCTTTGTGCACCAAATGCTGCAATGACTTTGCAACCAGAGTTAATCGCGGACAATAATTTGACAACAAAGAACTGATTAATTCTTTACGACTGGGGCTAATTAGAATCTGTTCTTCGTTTATCTGGACATGGTAATAATAGCCAAAGTATTCGGCCAATTGCTGCCTGAAATAATTCAAGCCAGCAGTATCTTCATAAGGAAAGTGCAAAGTTTTATGTATATGTTTGGCCAAGAAGGCTAAAAAAGAATAGCGTTCTTCTGCATCTTGATAGTTATCATAAGTCAAGTCAATGGCACTGCGCAAACTGCTGCCTTGTATCTCATTGACCGATTGATAGATGGCTTTGACTTTTTCAGGGAATAACATTTGTGCTTCATAAACATCGACTGAATGGTAAATTTTTCCACCCGATTGACTGTACATGGATGCAGTACTGGCATCAATCGGCGTTTCAGAATTGGCCGACATATAAAATTCAAAACGGTGGCCGGTGTTTTTTTCAATATCAACCAAAGTATCAATTTCGGTATCTGCATCCTGTTCCACCTGAGTCTGCCAAACACGTCGAACTTTGAAACCCCGTCGTTTCATTAATCGCTCCAAAACAGAACGACCAGGTCGGCCACCAAGATTCAAGATTAATTTACCATTGGGTTCCAACAATGGGATTGATTGCTCTACCGCACTGGCAATCAAACCCAAGCCGAACTGGTCTTCAATAAAGCCCTGTTTTGCAAAATAATTACTCAATGAATGTAAGTATTCATCGCTTGTGGTATCAGTAATGAGTGTTTCCATCACTTCGGGTTCAGGGTTTAATACTTGCGGAATACAGCCAATAATTTTATCAACAACCAGCTCTCGATTGTCAAAATGACTGAACAAATTCGATTCATGAAAAGTGACCACATCCAGTAAACTTTGTCCATTACTCAATATTTTCAATTCTCCAGACTCATCAAAAGCATTGAGATAAACATTCAATCTGGCACAGGTAATGGCCTTGGGATTAATGTCCAATCCACATACGCAATGTGTTTTATAGCGCAGGGCCAAGGCGATACTGATCCAACCTATCCCACAACCCAATTCAATGACTTTCTTGTGGTTATATTCGGTTTTGGGATAGCGAATCAACCCTTCATAAAAGGTAAAAGACCAGGCTTCAGGTAAAAACGTACTGGGAAATTGCAATAAGTCCAGTTCGATAGAATCATCATTGCCATCCAAAATGGTTTGTTTTAAAAACTGAAAATTAGAGTTTGATTCACCGTTGTCACTGCAATATTGTTTCAAATTTTGCAAAAATTTAAAGGCTTTGTCTCTGCTCGGTAAATCATCTAATCGCACTAATAAAGCCTTGAACTCTTGGTACGCATCGCTGCTTGATCGTTTACAAGAACTTAGAAACTCTAAAATTGATTGGTTGGTCATGGTAGTTGAAACAGCATTAATAAGAATTTTATTGTAACTTATTTTATTAAATTTGAATGAAATAAATAAAATTAAATTCGTGACTTTTGGCTCATGAAATTGATAAGGAATCTGTGAAATAATGTAATAAGAGTCCAAAATCAAAGTTTTGGATTTTTTTGAAGTTGAAAATGATATCAAAATTATTTGTAACTTTACCAATAAACACACGTTATTAGTTTAACAATCCACATGGGGCTATCATGAAAAAGTTTTTGAAAAAAGTTTTACCACCAGTACTGGTTATCACTGCCAGTATTTTTATTGTCAACGCATTGGTAGCAGCTAAACCAACCCCAGAGAAGAAACCACCAGAACAGCGATTAATCTCCTTGTTTGTTGATGAAGTTAAATCTGAAACCGTCAAGCTCAATGTGAATACACAAGGCGAAGTTAAACCTCAAACAGAGATTGATTTAACTTCATTGGTATCTGGTCAAATTATTTCTATCGCCCCTGAATTTTCAGAAGGTTCTGAATTCGGAATTCTATCCACTTTAATTAAAATTGATGATAGAGATTATCAAGTTGCAGTTACTCGCGCCCAAGCACAAGTGGCAACTGCCAAAGTGAATGTGGAAAAAGAATTGGCCAATTCTAAAATCAAAAAAGAACAATGGCAAAGAAAACACAAAGGCAAGCCAAGCGATTATGCCCTTAACAAACCACAAATTACCGAAGCTCGCGCCTTATTGAAAGCTGCACAAGCAGATTTGAATGCGGCTAAATTAAACTTAGCACGCACCGAAATAAAAGCGCCCTTTACAGGGCGTGTGTTAAATGAAAATATCGCTATTGGTCAGTACATTACTCCTGCTACAGTTTTAGGGCATATATTCTCTACAGAAATTGTTGAAGTCAGGTTGCCTTTAACCGATTCTCAATTGGCTGAACTTAAATTACCCATGGGTTTCATGGCCACTAATGGCAATGCACCATTGGTCACGTTTTCTGCCAATTTAGGCAATAAATTTTTCCAATGGCAAGGCCATATAGTTCGAACCAATGCTGCTGTGGATCAACAAACCCGTTTGATTTATGCGATTGCAGAAGTTTCTGATCCTTATGGTACAGGGTCAGATAACGGTACCGCAATGGCTGTTGGACTGTATGTCAATGCAAGCATCAATAGTTATAAATCCCAAAACACACTGACATTGCCAAGAGTGGCTTTGCACAGCAATGATAAGGTATATGTCATCAATGACCAGAGTAAACTTGAAATCCGCAAAGTGGTTGTGATTTCTACTTCTGATAGCATTGTGCATGTTGCAAGTGGTGTGACTTTGGGTGAAAAAGTGGTGACTTCGGCAGTTCCTGCAGTTTCAGAAGGCATGGAGGTTATTGCCATTGACCGCAATGAACAAGCCAATATTCCTTCGCATACAAAGGCAGAAGGTTAAGAAAGCATGAATAATTTAATTGCATGGTGGGCAAAAAACACCGTAGCCGCCAATTTAATTATGCTGGGTTTGTTTATTGCTGGTTATATTGGCTACAACAACATGGAAAGAGAAATGAATCCACAGGTTCGTTTCCCTGGCTTGCAAATAAATATATCTTGGCCTGGTGCCACGCCGCAGGATGTTGAAGAGCAAATCATCATGCGTATTGAAGAATCCGTACGCGACCTAGATGAGATTGAGTGGGTACGCTCTTCTGCCAGTGAAGGACAAGGCGAAATTTCTATTCTTGCCAATCAAGATGCCAATTTCACCCAGTTTATGAATGATGTGAAGATACGCGTTGATTCCATCTCTTCTTTTCCACGAGATGTTGAACCGCCAACCGTAAGACAATGGGTCAATCGCGATGAGTTTATTCGTGTGGCCATATCTGGTGATTTAAACGAACGTGATTTGAAATATTTGGCCGAGGAACTGCGCCG
>JAJRQG010000003.1 GCA_024280395.1 Gammaproteobacteria bacterium
CATCTTTATTGAATTGGTCGATGGTTTTGGAGTTATTACCGCAACCTCTGGCTTTGTTCCTGTTGCAGACAGTGCCTTATTTAATACGGGGTTAAACTCTGAGAATAGCTTACATCTATTGGATCCATTAGCCCATCCACGGGTCAAAGTCTGTAAAATTGATATTGGTGCTTTTGAGGTCATTGAAAATATCATGATTCATGTGGATTCTGCTGCGCCTGATAACACTGGTGGCGGTGGCTCTTGGGATACAGCCCTAAGAGATTTGCAAGTCGGAATTGATTGTGCAACAGAAGACGATACAGTCATCTTAGCTCAAGGGGTCTATAAACCCACCGAAAGCCCAGATGAAATCAGTACGGATCCCAGAGATAGAGCCTTTCATATAAATAAGACCATCACTGTTAAAGGCGGTTTTGATACGACTACAGGTATTCAGGATTTCAATACACCGAGTATATTATCGGGTGATTTTTTAGGTGATGATGTGGTTACTGGAAGTGGCGAGACTTTGGTTTTTGCAGGCATTGATGAAAATGCCACTCATGTTATGATAGTTGTTGCCTTACAACGAGGAGTTAAGAATTATTCCAATTTTGAAAATTTAAACATTCAAGGTGGCAATGCAACAATTAACGGTGGCTCTATCAATTATTCTGGTTGGACTATTCGTAATGATTTAGCAGGAGGCATATTTTTTCGTGATACCATTTCTCATCTAAATAATATGATTATTAAGCACAACAGTGCAAGCTCAGCAGCTGGGGGTATTTGGTCTGAAAACAACATAAATGTATTTACCGATATACAATTTATTTCCAATCAAGTCACTGGGGAACCCGGGTTTATTAATGCTGGAGCTGGTTATTTCATAGCAAGTGGAGGAGACTCATTGACCAATGTGGTTTTTTTGGGAAATCTTGCAAAACATGGTGGAGGTATGGCACTAAACACAGGTAATGTAACCCTGAACAACGTATTGTTCTACAAGAACCATGCCATAGGAGATGGAGGAGGCCTTTGGCTACAAAACGCAGGCGGAGGGTATTATTTAATTAATGTTAGTTTTATCCAAAATTCATCTGCAAATGCTATTGCATCTTTACAACTTAAAGGTGGTGGAGGTCTTTATCAAATTGAATATAACCGAATACAGATACAACCGGTGCTAAGAAATACTGTTTTTTTTGGAAATACGGCTGCTGTAGGTAGTGCTGATTTGCTATTAAACGATACCAATGTAGCAGGTGGTATTGGTTTCTTGGACAGCAATTCTTCCCATAATGCTTCAGATGGAACTGGGGCGGGTATTGATACAACTGCCAACTTCACCGACTTGTCAGGTGCAATTGCCAGTGATGTTTTTACTGATATTAATGACCCAGATGGTGCGGATAATAAATTTGGCACCGCCGATGATGGCTTGGTTCCCATATCAATCAGCCCTTTGGTGGACAGTGGTGACAATACTGCCAATCCTACAGCATTAGATTTAGCCAATGTTCCCAGAGTCTATCAAACCACCATTGATAAAGGCGCTTATGAAAGCCAGTATATTTCTATATTACAAGGTAAAAAAGTTACCGTTAATTTAATAGAAAATGGTCTTGCACTGCCCTTTGCTTTAGATTTGGATTCGGACAATCCCAACAATGGCACCTTGGTTTGGAGTATTCTTGAGCAAGGCAATAAAGGGGTGGCATCTGTCATGCCTGTTATGGGTTCTGGCATGAATGTTAGCGTGAATTATAGCCAAAATAACAATACTTCGGGTGTTGATAATTTTATTGTACAAGTCACTGATGGTTCTTATACTGGTTCTATCTTAGTCAATGTGGTATTAAATCCAAAGTCAGCTACCCCAATGTCACAAACACTAACAGGTCCCGATAGTTTTAGTTGCCCGCAAGATAATACCTTGACATTGCAAGGCTCACAAACGGGTTTTGATTATTATTTGCTCAACAATGATACCTTTTCTATTGTCGATGGTATGAGTGGAACGGGAGGTTCGCTTGATTTTCAATCTGGAGTAATTAACCAAAGCAATAGTTTTCAGGTCTTGGCAGCTACTCCAAGTTATGCGCTTGATTTTGATGGCATTGGTGACAAGGTAGAAATCCCTCACAACACCAGTTTAAACTTTAGCAGTGGCTTAACCATCGAGGCATGGGTTAATGTCAGCGCCTTTACCACCGATGGTGCCAACACAATCTTTAGGAAAGAAAATAATACTCAAGGTCGCTTGTTGTTCCGTTTTACTACCGATGCGATGGGTCAGTCCTTTCTCAATGTTGGCCTGCACACGGTTGGTAGTGGTTATCAAGAATTTTCCGCACCCATCAATCAAGCCGATTTTATCGACAAATGGGTGCATGTTGCTGCCTATTTTGACGAGGCATCAAATGCGATCAGGCTATTTAAGGATGGTAATGAATTATTAAGTGGTTTAGCTGCCAATGGACCGTTGTTGCCAGTAACTTCACCAAGTGTTGCTTATATTGGTGCATACAATGGAGTTGCTGAGCTTTTTAAGGGCAAAATTGCAGCCCTTAGGCTGTGGAATATTGGCTTATTGGGCAATGAATTACAGCCGTCAATCAACAATGTTTTTACCGGTAATGAGGCTGGTTTAGTGGCGTATTATCCCTTTTTTGAAAACTCTGGAAACCTATTGGTGGATGCCACAAACAATGATAACCATGGAACAATACTGGGTTTCACGCAATGGGTTGCTGGCACAGTCGGTGGTGTTGGACAATCCATCAGTAATACCCATACAATAAACCGTGATAACTCAATTATTTATGTGGATAAAAATGTGACCGGTGGGGATGGTTCAGGCTGTTCATGGGCCAATGCCATGACCAGCATAATCCCTGCGATTGCGGCATTAATTGTAGGTGGTAAAGTGCATATAGCAGAAGGTTTATACCTAGAAGGAGCTGCATTGAACTTAACTCAAGACATTGGTTTAATCGGTGGTTTTCCAACGGGAGGTGGAGTTCAAGATGTTACACAGTTTGAAACCATTATTGATGGCAATAATGCCCACAGGGTGATTAGTAGCTCCTCTAGTGGTGGATTGACTCTTGTTTTAGATGGATTGACAATAACCCGTGGCTTTGATTCAATTTCTGGTGGTGGAATTTTTTTAAGCACTTCTAATCTAGACAATAACTTAACTATTTCTAGGTGTAAGATAGAGAATAATGTATCAAATTTTAAAGGAGGTGGTGTTACTATTGCTTATGCAATTTTAACCATTGAAAAGACAGTGATATCAGGAAATTCTGTATTATCATCGGGTCGATCTGAAGGAGGGGGAATTAATGTACTTTTTAGTATTGTGGATATTAAGGACAGTGAAATTATTAATAACACATCTGGCAGTAATATATCTACAAACCAAGCTTATGGGGGAGGTATTTATTCAACAAATAGTGAATTAACAATTATTAATACCCAAATAAATAATAACATATTGGCCTATACCGCCGCTGGAATTAATCTTCATGCTGAGGGAGCTGGCATATATAATATTATTGGGAATGCAATCATTATAAATTCTTATATTAAAGCAAATTCCATAATAGCCAACGGAAGTAATAATGCCCAAGAAGTAAAAGGTGTTGGGATTTACTCGTCTAATGGTACATTAAAGCTTATTAATAGCTATGTTACTGAAAATTCATTAGCTCCTAGTTTATTTGGAAACGGTATTGGAATTTATTCGTTTTTAAATAATCTAAGCCTTATCAATAGCAACGTGTTAGAAAACCCAACTTTACAGTCAGGAAATTTCGGCAATAAAGGAGGAGGCATTTATATGGCTTACAATCAATTGCTAGTTAATAACTCAATTATCGCGAATAATCAAGCCCAAACTGACAATGAAATTCATTTTGCCAATGGTGCTACACAGGTGGTCAACAACAGTTATATTAAAGGCCAAAACCCATTGGGTAATAACAATATCGATGCTACAGTTGTAGGATTTGATCCTGGATTTGTATCTGCCAGTGATTTTCACTTGTTGTCGAATTCGATATTGGTTAATGCAGGTGAGAATGTTTTTCTTCCAGCTGATGATTTTGATTTAGATAATGATGGGGATTTTTTAGAATTAATTCCAGTCGATGTGGAAGGCCGTACAAGGATTCAATTTAATTCCGTTGATATTGGTGCTTATGAATTGCAACCACCTGAAATATTTATGAATGGATTTGAATAAATTCAGGTTTTAGGAGATAGATTTTGTTTTGAAACTCATCAGAATCGGGGCTTTAGCCCTGCCATGTTTAATAATAAAAAAGGGTTAAAGTATGAAAAAAATAATTTGTTTAATAATACTGAATCTGGTATTTTCAGTTCAAGCAGCGATTGTTTATGTGGATAAAACTGCTACTGGTAATAACGACGGCAGCAGTTGGGTTGATGCGTTTACCACGATAACACCTGCGATAGCGGTGAGTATGAATGGTGATGAAATAGATATTGCTCAAGGAAACTATATTGAGGTTGACCAATTAACCATTAATAAACCATTAATACTTAAAGGTGGCTTTCCACTAGGTGGTGGTGTGCAAGATGTTGCTAACAATCCAACCACAATTGATGGAAATTTGTCACATCGGGTTATTTTAGATACCAATGGCTTTTCTAATCCTACAATACTTGAAGGATTAATTATAAAAAATGGTTTGATTCAAGATGGTAGTGGTGCTGGTATTTATGATACCAATGTGTCATCTGATTTGGTTTTAAATTGGGTTGTTGTTGAATCTAATACGATTGTTTTAAATGGTAGTATCGGAACAGGTGCTGGAATTTCTTGTATTAATAGTATCATAAATAATTCAACAATTAACAACAATAGCATTCTAGGAGCTTCTGGTGATAACACAGGTGCTGGAGGTGGGATATATACAAGAATAGTACAAAGATAAACAACAGTATTATTTCTAACAATAGAATTCAAGCATCGATTAATGCTTTCGGAGGAGGTATTCTAAGAACTGCCACTAGCCAGTTGACTCTAATTAATAGTGTGGTCGTCAATAATTTAGTACAAAAATATACACAAAATTCGACAACAACTAGCACAGCTAAGGGTGGAGGTGTTATGCTTTTTAGTGGTGGTGCTTTTACTGTTGCCAACAGTATATTATGGGGCAATTCTAAAATAATTCAATTTAATAGCTTAGAAGAACAAAGTGAATTTGAACTTCAAACCAGTGCATTAGTATCCATTAATAACAGTTTAATAAAGAAACAAAATCCTACAGGAGCAGGAAATGTTGATGCGACTGTAATAGGATTCGATCCTCTATTTGTCAGTCAAATCGGTCAAAATTATCATTTGCTTGCTGGATCACCATTGATAAATTCTGGCAACAACAGCTTTTTACCCGTTGATACCTATGATTTAGATAATGATGGTGATGTTCTTGAATTAATTCCTTTTGATTTAGATGGTAGCAATAGGATATCAATTGGTATTGTTGATATTGGACCTTATGAGTTTATCGATGAAGTTTTTTTCAATGGGTTTGAATGAATTTAGGTTTTAGGTGACAGGTTTTAGTTTTAAACTCATCGGAATCGGGGCTTTAGCCCTGCCATTTATGATTTAACAGACAGGACTAAAGTCCCGATTCCGAATATAAAAAAGGGTTCAATATTAAACCCTTTTTCCGTTTTCAACTTTCAACTTTCAACTTTCCATTTTCAATTAATCAAAGTTTTTCCATGAGTTCAGGAACAATCTTAAACAAATCACCCACCAAGCCAATATCAGCCACTTCATAAATCGGTGCATCCGCATCTTTGTTTATGGCAACGATGGTTCCAGCATCTTTTATGCCGGTTAAATGCTGTATAGCACCAGATATACCAAATGACACGTAAAGGTCAGGAGCAATGATTTTACCTGTTTGACCGACTTGCATTTCATTTGGGCAGTAACCTGCATCGACCGCAGCACGGGAAGCACCTGTTGCTGCACCTATTTTATCAGCTAAATTATACATCAACTCAAAGTTTTCTTCGCTGCCTAAGCCTCGACCACCAGAAATAACTTTAGCGGCTGTTTGCAAATCTGGGCGTTCTGAGTTGCCAGCTTGTAATGATACAAACTTGGTATCGGTTTGTGCATTGTCAATGGTGTGATTTTCAATACTGGCTGAACCTGAGGTCATGTCAGCAGTTTTAAATGATGCATTGCGGATGGTTGCAACAATTTTATCATGAGTAGATTCAACAGTAATAACAGCATTGCCTGCATAAATGGGTCGTTTGAAAGTTGTTGCATCAATCACTTGCATAATGTCACTGATTTGATTTTGTCCGAGTAGGGCTGCCACACAAGGCATAACATCTTTACCGAAGGTAGTAGAGGGTCCAAATATGTGTGTGTAATTGGTTGCCAGTTCTGCTATTTTTGGAGCGATTCCTTGTGCTAATTTCCAATTTTCATCTGTCGTAGTAACTGCATGTATCGTGCCAACATTGGCTAATTTAGCGGCTTCTGCAGCAATAGTGCTTGTATCGTCTGCAAAGACTGCTAAGTCAATTGAACAATCAGGTATGTTCATTGCTGCTGTTATGGCTTTGGCTGTGCCTTGATTGATTGCGACACCATTGTGTTGTGCCAGTATTAAAATTTTACTCTTTACACTCATTATATTAGCCCCTTTTCTTTTAACATGGCGACCAATTCGTCGACCGTTTCTACCATTATGCCCTTCTGTCTGGCTTGTGGTGGTTCATAATTTTTAATGGCTAACTCTTTATCAAAAAATCCTTCAATAGTTTCACCTATATTTATGATATCTAAAGGTTTTCTTTTGGCTTTCATGATGTCTGGCAGTTTAACAAATCGGGGTTCATTCAATCTTAAATCCGTAGAAACTACTGCAGGCAATGTTATTTCAATGGTTTCTAATCCTGCATCAATTTCTCTAGTTGCCAGTGCTGTGTCACCATTAATTTCAAGTTTTGAAACAAATGTTGCTTGCGGGCGTTGCCATAAGGTTGCCAGCATTTGTGGTGTTTGGTTGTTGTCATCATCTATCGCTTGTTTGCCCATGATAACCAAACCTGGTTGTTCTTTTTGTACGATATTTAATAAGCTGGTTGCAGCTTTCAAAGATTGAATTGATGATTCTGATTCAACCAGAATTGCTCTATCAGCTCCCATGGCCAAGGCAGTGCGTAATTGTTGTTGTGCAGAATTATTGCCAATTGTAACGACAATAACTTCATCGGCTTTGCCAGCTTCTTTGATGCGTAAGGCTTCTTCAATGGCAATTTCATCAAAAGGGTTGATGCTCATTTTGACACCATCGGTTGCCACACCTGAGCCATCTGGTTTAACTTGAACGCGTACATTGAAATCAACAACGCGCTTTATTGCAACTAAAATTTTCATATTTTTCTTCTCAAATAACCTTATTGAATGTATTTTTCGGGATTATATCATTGGAATAAGATAATGCCACTAAATATGCGCATAATGCTTTAAGTCAGAACGGAATATTTGGTATAATTTTGCGAAATAATAATATTTAATGGATGTGCATATGAAATTAGTCTTTCCACACAAAGAACACAAAGATTTTGAATTAATAGGTGATGAGTTTACTATTGGTAGTTCTGAAGATTCTGCCATACAAATAGAAGCACTGGGTATGAGTTCAAATCATGCTAAGCTGGTCAAGGACGGTGATGTTTATTCTCTGGTTATAGACAACCCTGCCAGCATGGCTTCAGTCAATGGTCGCTTAGTAAAAGGAAGCAAAGAAGTTAGAGAAGGGGACCTGATGATCATTGCACAAGTTCATTGCAAAATTGAAGGAGAAAAAGTTGAAAAAAAGGATGATAATCGCACCCGTATTCGCATGGCTTTGCCTAAATTTGTTCTAAGAGGCGTTTCTGGTGTTTATTTTGGTAAGACCTTTCCTTTAAGAGGGAAAACAAGCTTAGGAAGACATTCAGATAATGATATTTTTGTCAACGTAGATGGAATCTCAAGAAAACATGCCGCTATAACCGTTACTGGAGATGGACTTGAGTTGGAGGATATGGGATCTTCAAATGGGACTTTCTTGAATGGCAATGAAGTCAATGAAAAAACTGCACTTAAAATTGGTGATGAAATTAAACTAGATAACATTAGATTTTTAATTCAATCTCCAGGAATGCAGTTGGATCAGAAACCGAAACAATCTTCACCATCAAGTGCTTCACACAGCGTCAGTAATGTGGCTTCTAATACTTCTGCTGTTTCTTCCGGTTCAGCAACAAAATGGGTGGTTACAACTCTTGTGTTGTTAGCCGCTGCAGTAGGTGGTGCTTGGTATTTGGGTTATTTGGATAAATTTTTATGATTGGTAGTGACAATAATTCGGAACAGAAAAGTAGCAAGTTAACAGCTTTAGATGTTGAGCAGGTCATTCAGAGTGGAGATTTTGAAAGAGCAACAACTATGGCTTCAGAATTTCTAGAATCGAACCCCAACGATGTTTATTGTTTGTCAATAGTCGCACATTCAGCTTTTGCTTCTGGCAATTTGGATGAAGCCAAAGGATTTCTAGTGAAAGCCCTTGAAAATCAACCAGGTGAATTGAATCTAAATCGCAGCTTGGGGATGATTTATAATAAACAAGCAAAGTTCAACGAATCAGTCAAGGTGTTGATTCGAGGAATTGAAAATAATTCGCAACATCCTGAATTGTTACTTGATGTTATGTTGTTGGGAATATCGCTGGATAAGTTATCTCACAAATTATCTTGTAGAGTAATAGAGGTAGTTTTCAATGATTCATTAACTTTACGTAATGCTTATAAGAACAGTGAAGAATTGCCATTGATTGTTGATGCGTCGAATATTGCAAACAGTATTGTGAGAGATGCAAGATATAAGTCTCAAAAGAAAGCTCTTGATGAATTGTCTTTGGGTTTTTCTGATCAAGAGAAATTGCGAATATACGAATTTTTGGATATATTTCATGGTCTAAAATCTCCTGTTTATGTGGATGATTTACAGAAACCAACTTACCATGCATTTCCTGGTTTAAAGCCATTGCCATTTTACAATTCTAACGATTTTTCTTGGTCGAAAGTGTTAGAAAATAATTGGCGTGAAATTAAACAAGAATTGTTTTCATTATATGGCAATGAATCTCATGTAAAACCCTATATTGATGGTGTTAAAACAGGTGTAGAAGGCTTGGATCAATTGGCAGAATCTCTTGATTGGTCTTCTATACATTTAATTAAGGCAGGGCAATATAACCATGATTTGTTAAATCTATGTCCCACAACTAAAGAAGCTTTGTCTCAGTTGCCGATGCCTGTACTTGATGGCAATGCGCCTGAAGTATTTTTATCTGTTTTAAAAGCTGGAGCAGAAATCAAACCCCATTTTGGATTGTCGAATATCAAACTCACGGTGCATTTAGGTTTGGAAATTCCTGAAGATTGTGCAATTCGTGTTGGGAACGAAACTCAAACTTGGAATGATGGTGAAGTGTTGATTTTTGATGACAGTTTTGAACATGAAGCTTGGAACCGGTCAAGCCAAGAAAGAAAGGTATTAATTTTGGAAATTTGGCATCCAGATTTAACTGTTCTTGAAAGGCAAGGCATTCAGAAAATAATGGAACTAGAACATGCAGTATCTCAGCAGACAACCTCTGACTCTGTCGAGTCTTTATTGCAAGAAATAAAAGGCATAATTAAGTAGCTTCCAAAAGACTAGAAATTAATTTCACTCATGGATGAGTGAAATGCTTTAAATCTTTATTTTAACTCGAAAATTTATTATACATCTTGTTTTATTTCGGGTAAAATTTCTTATCATGAAAGAAACCAATATTAAAGACGTCAATTACTTTCATAAAGTGGTTGATTGCCAATATGCGTGTCCTGCGCATACCCCTGTTCCTGAATATATTCGAATGATACATGCAGGTCGATATGACGATGCCTATATGATTAATTGGGAATCCAATGTTTTTCCTGGCGTGCTGGGCCGCACCTGTGATCGGCCGTGCGAACCCGCTTGTAGAAGAGGGCGTGTGGAAAGTGAGCCTGTGGCTATTTGCCGATTAAAACGGGTTGCAGCAGACAATAAAAACAACATTAAAGACAGATTACCTGCTATTCCAAAAGAAAAGAATGGCAAAAAAATTGCATTGATTGGAGGAGGGCCGGCTTCTTTAACTGTTGCTAGAGACTTAATGCCATTGGGATATACAGTTGAACTCTATGATGATCAGTACAAAGCAGGCGGATTTATGCGCAGCCAAATTCCCTCGTTTAGATTGCCAGAAACGGTATTAGATGAAGAGGTCAATTATATTCTAGATATGGGTGTTACCACTCATTTAAAAGAAAAAGTAACCAGTTTGAAATCTATCATGGACAAAGACTATGATGCCATATTTATTGGCACGGGAGCGCCAAGAGCCAGAGATTTACCTAAGCTAGAAGGCAGACAAGAAGCCGATACCAATGTGCATTTAGGTATTGATTGGTTGGCCAATGTGGCTTTCGATCACACCGAGTCTATTGGAAAAAAAGTCTTGGTTTTGGGTGGTGGAAATACAGCCATGGATTGTTGTAGAACTGCTAGAAGGATAGGCGGTAAAGATGTCAAAATTGTAGTACGTTCACCTAAAGCAGATATGAAAGCTTCTTCATGGGAAATTGAAGATGCAGAGCATGAAGGCATCCCAATGCTTGAAAACCACACGCCAAAAGCCTTTGTTTGTGAGAATGGTAAGTTGGTCGGCATGCTATTTGAATTGGTAAAAGCAGAATATGCTGAAAATGGCCGTCGAACCTTGGTACCTACCGGAGAGCCGGATGTCCTTCTTGAGTGTGATGATGTATTAATGGCTCTGGGTCAAATGAATGCATTCCCATGGATAGAACGTGATTTAGGGATAGAATTCAATGATTGGGATATGCCTGAAGTAGATAAAAGCACCTTTCAAACATCAATTAAGAAGCTATTTGTCGGCGGCGATGCGGCTTGGGGTCCTGAAAATGTAATCACTGCGGTAGCTCATGGACATCAAGCGGCTATTTCAATTCATAAATACTGCAATAGTCAAGATACATCAGATAGACCAGCACCAGGAACCACATTGATTAGCCAGAAAATGGGTTTCCATGATTGGTTATATAACGCGCCGGTTTCAGATGATTTACGGTTTGTGGTGGACCATGTTGATACTGATTTAGCTCTGTCAGATAGAAAAATTGAAGTGGAAAAAGGATTTACCATTGAGCAAGCATTAAGAGAAACGCAACGCTGTTTAAATTGTGATGTACAAACAGTATTTGAAAAAGATTTGTGTATTGAATGTGATGCTTGTGAAGATATTTGCCCGACAGATTGTATTACTTTTATTGATAATGCAGAAGAAGATTTGCTTAGGAAAAATTTAAAAATGCCCGCCACTAATTTGGATCAAGATTTGATGGTTTCAGCTGAACTTAAAACAAAACGTGTCATGGTAAAAGATGAAAATGTTTGTTTACATTGTGGCTTGTGTGCCGAAAGATGCCCAACAGGTGCTTGGGACATGCGTAAATTCTTATTAAACGAAGCCAAAGCAGGAAAAGTATGATGAGTAAAATAAAAGCGACCAATGATTTTGTTGTACTGTTTGCCAATATCAATGGTTCAGGTTCTGCTTCTGCTAACAATTTATTTGCAAAGGCTGTTTTCAACCTGGGGGTACCAGTATCGGCTAAAAATATTTTTCCATCTAATATCCAAGGCTTGCCTACCTGGTTTGAAGTTAGGGTCAGCGAAAAGGGTTATTTAGGCAGGCGAGAAGGCTATGATTTCATGGTAGCAACCAATGGTCAAACCTTAGATAAAGACTACAATGAACTGGCTACAGGTGGTTATTTTTTCTACGATTCATCTCGGTTACTTCCTGAACACTTAAAACGCAATGATATTACAGAAATAGGCATTCCATTAACCAAAATTTGCAATGAAAATTATACCAATCCTCGATTGAGGCAAATCTTTAAAAATATTATCTATATCGGTGCTTTGGCGTATTTGTTTGATATGGATTTTAGTGTGTTTGAGAACTCAATTAAAATACAATTTGCTAAAAAAGCCAAATTGATTGAGCCAAATATCAATGCGTTGAGATTGGGTTATGATTACGCCAAAGAATACTATTCCAATACCTGTGAGTTAAATATTCACCGCCGTGATTTGGTGGGTGATAAAATCATGGTAGAAGGCAATGCTGCAACAGGTTTGGGTGCTGTCTTTGCTGGCGTTACTGTTGCTGGTTGGTATCCCATTACGCCATCAACCTCGGTGATTGAAGCCTTTGAGAAATACTGTCATAAATTTCGTGTTGATGAAAAGAGTGGTAAAAATAAATTTGCTATCGTGCAAGCAGAAGATGAATTGGCAGCAATAGGTATTGTTATTGGTGCTGCTTGGAACGGCGCGCGATCTTTTACAGCAACATCCGGCCCAGGGCTTTCATTAATGAGTGAATTTTTAGGTTTAGCCTATTTTGCAGAAGTGCCTGTTTTCTTGGTGGACATTCAACGATCAGGTCCCAGTACTGGTATGCCAACCCGTACACAACAATCTGATGTTCTACCAGGGGCTTATGCTTCTCACGGGGATACCAAACATGTTTTGTTGTTCCCAAATAGCCCCAAAGAGTGTTTTGATATGACGGTTGAAGGGATGGATTTATCAGAAAGATTACAAACACCTGTCATAATGATGAGTGATTTAGATTTGGGCATGAATACTCACATGAGTGAACCTTTTGAATGGGATGATAATTACCAATGGGATCGAGGTAAAGTCTTGGACTACGAAGGTTTAGAAGCGAAAAAAGAACGATGGGGCAGGTATTTGGATGTTGATGGTGATGGAATCCCCTATAGAACAATTCCTGGCGCACATCCGACTAAAGGTGCGTTTTTCACCCGCGGCTCTTCCCACGATGAATATGCAATATATACCGAAGATGGAAAAATTTACGAAAAAGGCATGATTAGATTGCTTAAAAAATGGGATACAGCAAAGACATTGGTGCCCCAAGCCATTATCAATGATAGCCATAATGTCATAGGACTGATTTATTTTGGTACCAGTTCATTTGCTGCCAAAGAAGCCGAAGATATTCTAAATTCTCATGATGTTCCAACGGATGAAATGCGTATCAGGGCCTTTCCTTTCGGTAAAGAGGTTGAAGACTTTGTGAAGTCACACAAGACAATATTTGTGGTGGAACAAAACCGAGATGCACAAATGAAGTCGTTATTAGTCAACGAGTTACAAGTAGACCCAAATGTTTTAAATGCTGTTCTAAATATTGATGGTATGCCAATTACTGCACAATTTATTGCAGATGAAATTTTGAAGGTGATAAAATGAGTTATATCAAATCCAACTTTAGACACCCACAAGCTAAGGTCAACGAATTGGGCTTAACAAAAAAAGATTATGAAGGATCACTATCAACCTTGTGTGCAGGGTGTGGTCACGATTCTATTACTGCAGCCATTGTGCAAGCTTTTTTTGAAATGAATATCGAGCCTCATAAGGTTGTCAAAACCTCTGGGATTGGTTGTTCATCTAAAACACCTACTTATTATTTAAGTAAAGCCCATGGATTCAATACGGTGCACGGCAGAATGCCTTCGGTGACTACTGGCGCCAATATGGCCAATAGAAACATGCAATATATTGGTGTATCTGGAGATGGCGATACCGCATCAATCGGCATGGGACAATTTGCCCATGTGGTGCGTCGCAACCTAAATATGATTTACATCGTGATGAACAATGGTTGTTATGGCCTAACCAAAGGACAAGACTCAGCCACGGCTGATATTGGTTCAGCGGGAAAAAAAGGGGTACCCAATCAATTTTCAGCCATTGATTTATGCCAGTTATCTTTACAATTGGGAGCAGGCTATGTGGCGAGAAGTTTTTCTGGTGATAAAAACCAATTAGTACCCTTAATTCAAGGAGCAATAGAACACAAAGGCTTTGCTTTTATTGATGTGATTTCACCCTGTGTAACGTTCAATAACACTCCAACATCGACCAAAGGCTATGAATATGTTCGTGATCACCTAGATGCCACAGGCACTATAGATTTTGTACCACACAGACAAGAGCTGAAAATATTGCATCCAGAAGGAACCAGCAAGGAAGTCACTTTGCACGATGGCAGTAAATTATTACTCAAGAAAAATAGCCATGATTATGATCTATCGAGCAAAAGAGAAGCGATGAATGTGATTGAAACGGTTGCGGAAGAAAAGAAGATTTTAACCGGTTTAATTTATTTAAACGAAGATGATCACGATACACATGTAAGAATCAATAGCGTTGATGAGTCATTAAATGCCTTGCCTCAAGATCAAGTTTGTCCAGGTTCTATTGTGATGGATGATTTGAATGAGAGTTTTCGTTAATTAAAAATGATAAAAATACCAACAGATTTAGAGATACTTAATGAAATCCATAGTCTCTATTCGCATGATTACCTTATTAAAAGAAATGATAGAGATGCATTAATATATGTTCCAATAGATTGCACTAGAATTGCAAAGAATTTAGGAACTGATGGGAATATTATATTTGGTAGGCTTTACAATGATTTGGAACATAGGCATGGATATAAAAAAAATGATGATTCAATCGTGCATTTTTTTGCATACCAAATTAAAAATGATATGCATTGTATAAATTTTCCACTTCTTTCATCGGTATTAGCAGGATTACAGCGTGAAGAAAGAAAATCCAATAAATCATTTTTATTATCTCTTTCTGCAATAATTATTTCGATAGTTTCAATGACAATATCATATATTAAATGAAATATTAAAAATTAATATGATGTTTATGAATAATTCTTCGCCACTTCCTGAATCTTAGCCAATAATGAAGCCAAACCATTGCTGCGTGTTCCGGATAAATGTTTGTCTAATCCGATTTCGGCAATGAAAGTGGGTTCGGTTTCGGTGATTTCTTGTGGAGTTTTTCCTGAGTAGATGCTTAAAACCAGTGCCACTAAACCTGAGACTATTGCAGCATCGCTTTCGGCTTTGAAAATGATTTTTCCTTCTTTCACTTCGTGGATTATCCAAACTTGGGATTGACAGCCTTGGAGTTTGTTGGCATCAATTTTATCGGCATCATCCAGTTTCTCTAATTCTTTTCCTAAGTCTATGATATATTGGTATTTTTCCATCCAATCTTCAAAGATTTCAAAGTCTTGTATTGTTTCTTGTTGGGTTTTCATGCTGTTGTTAGTTACTAGTGCTGTTAAAATAGGTGGATTCCCGCCTTCGCGGGAATGACGGTAAATGTTATTTTTTAATGCTCCAACGTGTTCCGTTGGCTGAGTCTTCTAGGACAATATTCATGGCAGCAAGTTCATCGCGTATTTCATCGGATTTTGCCCAGTCTTTGTCGGCTCTGGCTTGGTTTCTTTGTGCGATTAAATCTTCTATTTTATCGGCATCAACATCGCTGTTGTCGGCTATAAACCATTGTTCAGCATCCTCTAGGAATAAACCCAGCAGTTGACCCGTGCTTAATAACTGAGATTTATACAGTTGCTTGTCGCTACCGGTTTCAGCATTCGCCAGTTGTTTGGCTATTTTGTTGATTTCTGCAAAGGCAATGGGCGTATTTAAATCGTCATCTAATGCCTGAATAATACTTGATGGAATCAGTTCTTTATTCATTTCAACTTGAACTGATTGATTGTCACGCAAGGTGGCATAGATTCTGTCCATGGTTTTTTGTGCTTTGTGAATGGAATTTTTAGACCAATCAACGGATTGACGGTATTGCGCGCTCAATAGTAACCAGCGTATGACTTCACCTTTGTATTGTTTGGTGATTTCGTTAATCAATAAAATATTGCCCAAAGACTTAGACATCTTCTGGTTGCCCATGTTGATCATGCCATTGTGTACCCAATAGTTGGCGAATTGTTGGGTGTCATTGGCACAACAACTTTGTGCGACTTCGTTTTCATGGTGCGGAAAGACCAAGTCTCTGCCACCACAATGAATATCAATAACATCACCCAAATGTTCTTTACACATGGCAGAGCATTCAATGTGCCAGCCTGGGCGACCACGACCCCAAGGTGAATTCCATCCAGGTAAGCTATCATCAGATGGTTTCCAAAGAACAAAATCTGCTGGATATTTTTTATAAGGTGCAACTTCTACTCTGGCACCAGCTATCATGTCTTCGAGTTTGCGGTTGGATAGTTTTCCATAGTCTTTATAAGACTCAACAGAAAACAACACATGACCTTCTGCAGCATAGGCATGACCTTTTTCAATTAAATCTTTGATCATGGCAATGATTTGAGGAATATGATCGGTTGCATACGGTTCAATATCAGGTGGTAATACGCCCAACTGCTCAATGTCATGATTGTAAATATCGGCGTATTTTTGTGAGTATTTTTTTATATTCAAGCCCAGTTCCAATGCAGATTTATTAATTTTGTCATCTATATCAGTAATGTTTCTGGCGTAGGTAACTTTAGGATAATGGTGTTTAAGCAAGCGGTACAATACATCAAAAACCACTGCTGGTCGTGCATTGCCGATGTGTGCATAATTATAAACAGTGGGGCCGCAAAGATACATGGTCACCGAATCTTCGTTGATTGGGATAAATAGTTCTTTTTTGCCTTTAGAAGTATTGTGCAATATTAATGACATGAGTTGTATTGTTTATTTCAATAGAAGTTGATATTTTATTCTATCTATTCATCTGAGTGTTAGATAATAGGCTCAACTTAATTAATATAGTTTGTTTTATGTTTAGATTTAAATGGATATTAAAACAGTTAGATTGTAGTATAACATTCTAATCAACAAAGGTATTTGGAAATGGGAGATGATATTTTTAAACAAGGTCCTGGTTCGGATGAACTTTATATCGACGAACGAGTCCACAATACTGATTTTTTCAAATTAGATATAGAGGCGTTGAATCGCTTTTTATCGCATTGTCATCGAAGAAAATTTCCTAAGAAGACACCAATAATTAGACCAGGTGATTTAGCCAATACTTTGTATTATATTATTTCGGGTTCTGTAACTATTTCTTATGAAAATGATGATGGAAAAGAATTAATCTTGGCTTATTTGAACCAAGGGGATTTTATTGGTGAAATGGGCCTTTTCATGAGTACTGAGCGCCGAGAAGTAATGGTGAAAACCAAAGAAGGAACTGAGGTGGCAGAAGTGGGTTACAATCGACTTGGTAAATTGTTTCTTAATGAGTTAAAAGATGACGCTGCTCAAATTTTATATTATATTGGAACTCAACTGACTCATCGTTTATTGCAAACTAGCCGCAAAGTTCACCGTTTGGCTTTTCTTGATGTCACGGGAAGGATTTCAAGAACGTTGCTTGATTTGTGTAAAGAACCGCATGCAATGACTCACCCTGAAGGAACTCAAATTAAAATTTCTCGACAAGAAATAGCTAAAATTGTTGGCTGTTCTAGGGAAATGGCTGGACGAGTTTTAAAAGATTTGGAAGAACAAAACAACTTATTGGTTAAAGGCCATACTATTGTTGTGCTACATAATAAGCTTTCTAGTTCAGGTACTACATAGATTGAGTACTTTGATTGTCTTATTTTGGAGGCCTTCTTGAAGCTCTGTTTTGGTCTGGTCGTTTATTTTTAAGCCATTGAGGTCTACAAATAAATATTTTCCTGATATAGGACTTATCCATGAAAGTTTTGCTTTAATAAACTTGTTTTTTTCTATGGATATTTCAAACCAGTCTCCTTTTTTCATGGAACCAATCACTTCTGAAAAATCAATATTGTTTTCTTTTTTAGTTTCAATTGGTTGGATTTTCTTTTTTTGAATATTTCTTGCGCTGTTGTTTTCTTGTTGTTTTTGCAGGGCTGATATTTTTATGATGTCTTCTGGTTTTACAAGGTTGTCTTTCGTTGATTTTGTATTATTTTTCTTTTCTCTTACTTCATCCTCTTTCTTCTTAGAAATTCTTGATTGGATTAATTGAGTCATCTTCATCAATAATTCTTTGGACTTAGTGTCACAATCAGTAGAGTTAAAAGCAACCATTTCTAGCCCTTTCTTGTATTTTTCAGATAAAGATAATATTTGTGATTTAGAAACACTAGACATTGAATCAGCATGAGAATATTTAACCAAAAGGTCAATGAATGTTAGATTTTCTTGGTATTCTTTGGAATGCGAATTGTATCTCAAGTTAAACAATACCAATACGTTGAACCAGTCTTCTATAAGTAGATTGTTTACGAATCTTGGCAGTTTTTTGTGGGTTATTCTATCATGTAACAACTGTTTAGCAGATTTCTTTGCTTGGTTGATTTTATCGAGTCCTTTTTGTTTTTCATTTTCTCTTTTTTTCTTAATTTTAGTACGCTTAACCTGTCTTTTGATGAACCTTTCCAAATCGCTCTGTAGCTTAATAAATAACTTGCTGTCATATTGTTCAAGTTCATTAATTTGTTCAACCAATGTTTTTGTTTTTTTAATAAATAACTCTGTGATTAAGCCAAGAGTATGTTGTTCAGTTGTTAGAGTAGTGATGGCATTTAAAAACAACCTGGCCTGATGGTTCTCTAAGCGGAATAGGTTGGGTGTATCTAAAGCAATTTGTAAATACGATGGGTGAAGTTTTGCTAATTCATCTTTGACAGTTTTAGGGATTTCATTGTTATTAGTAATGGTTCGAAATATTTGGCTTACTAAATCTTGGACATCATTTGATTGACGGCCATCTTTAGGGTCATTATTTTCTATGTTATTTGTTTCGTTCTTGTCCATTAAATGTGGGGGTTTAATTTAAATATTGCAATCAATTTTAGACCCATTATCAAACCAGTCAAGAGATTTATTCTGTATTAAATTAAATTAAATTTTTGTTGCCGTTTTATTGTAGGCTTATGTGAATAAATGGGCTATATAACAAAGAAAATACACAATATTTTTATTTCAGTATTATAATTACAAAGAATTTTTAGATGAATGATTATGATAACAGCCACAGAGTTTAAGAAAAGAAGAAAACAAATTTCTAAAGTAATTGGAAATGATTCAATTGCCATCATCAAAGCAAGAGATATTTGCTTGAGAAATGGCGATGCTGATTATAAATATAGACCAGACAGTGGTTTTTACTATCTAACCGGTTGTCATGAACCTGATTCGTTGGTAGTTATATGCCCGGATGGCAAAAAAGGAGATGATATTCTATTCTGTAGAGAAATTGATCCAAAAAATGTAATCTGGAATGGTCCAATGTTGGGACTTAAAGGTGCGAAAGAAGAACTATTGTTTGATAACAGTTTTGAAATTAACTATGTGAACGAAATTATCCCTAAATTAATGTTAGGTAGAGACAAAGTTTATTTCATGTTGGGTGTTGATAGCGAGTTTGATAAACAAATTGTTGAATGGACAAATGCAGTTAAAAAAGAAAAATGGGCAAGGTCAGAAGCACCACATGAATTGGTTTCTTTAAAAGCCATCATTGATGATATGCGTGTTTACAAAAGTAAAGAAGAAATCAAGTGTATGCAAAAATCAGCGGATATTGCAGCTCAAGGGCATGTGAAAATGATGCAAGCCTGTCGCCCTGGCATATATGAGTACAATTTGAATGCTGTTTTCCTTCACAGTATAACCAATCACAATTCTCAAGCCAGTTATTTGCCTATTGTAGGTGGTGGTGAAAATGCCTGTATTCTGCATTACATCAACAACAACCATGAACTAAAAGATGGCGATTTGGTGTTGATTGATGCAGGTGCAGAGTGTGATTATTATGCATCGGATATTACCCGGACATTTCCAGTAAATGGCAAATATTCTAAAGAACAGAAAGAACTGTATGATATAGTTTTGAACGCACATACTGCTGCCTTGAACAAGGCCAAGCCAGGGAATCATTGGAATGAACCCCATGATGCGGCAGTCGAAGTGATTACACAAGGTCTGATGGATATTGGTTTACTAAAGGGTGATTTAAAAAGCAATTTAGAAGAGCACAATTACACCCAGTTTTATATGCACAAAACTGGCCATTGGTTGGGTCTTGATGTGCATGACTGTGGTGAATATTCGGTTGATGGTTTGTGGGTGGAATTGGAGCCTAGTATGGTTATGACCATTGAACCGGGCATCTATGTGGCAACAGATGCCAAGGTTCCAAAAAAATATAGGGGAATTGGTATTCGTATTGAAGACGATGTGCTCATCACCAAAGATGGATGCAAAATATTGAGCGATAAATTGCCAAGAACAACAGATGAAATTGAGGAATTAATGAGGAAAAAAACATGAAAAAAATATTACTATTATTGATTATTATACCCCCTTTAGCGCAATCATTGACTTTGCATTGTGGCCATCTATTGGACGTAGATAAAGGAAAAATGTTAAAAAATCAATATGTTGAAACCGAGCAAGGCAAATTTTCTAAGATTGAAAAATTTACCAATCAAAATGTGGACTTGGATTTAAGCGATCAATACTGTTTACCTGGTTTAATTGATATGCATACGCACTTGTCTATGGAGCACAGTAAAACAAGATATACGGAGAAGTTTCAATTGAATGAAGCTGATGTGGCTTTTAAATCAGTAGTTTTTGCTAAGCGTACATTGAAAGCAGGGTTTACCACGGTAAGGAACTTAGGCGATGCTTTTAATGTCACCATTGCATTAAAAAAAGCCATCAACAATGGTGCCATTCAAGGACCAAGAATTTTTACAGCGGGTAAATCTTTGGCCACTACAGGTGGTCATGCGGACCCTAGTAATGGTTACAGGCAAGGACTTTATAGCAATCCGGGTCCAAAATATGGTGTAATTAATGGTGTAGCACAAGCTGCTCAAGCCGTTAGACAGAGATACCAAGATGGAGCAGATTTAATAAAAATTACGGCCACTGGTGGAGTATTATCACAGGCTTCTAGTGGTGATAATGCGCAATTCAATGAAGATGAGTTGAATAGTATTATTTCGACTGCCAAAGATTATGGTTTTAAAGTCGCCGCTCATGCACATGGTAAAGAAGGCATGAAACGTGCCATAATTGCAGTAGTTTCTAGTATAGAACATGGCACATATCTGGATGATGAAATTATTAAATTGATGAAGAAACATGGAACCTATTTGGTTCCCACATTGATTGCGGGTGAGTGGGTAACCGATAAATCTAAAATAAAAGGGTTTTTTCCTGATGTTGTGGCAAAAAAAGCCGCTACTATTGGCCCAATCATCGCAAAATCATTTGAGAAAGCACACAAAGCGGGTGTTAACATCGCTTTTGGTACAGATTCTGGAGTCAGCGCCCATGGCAACAATGGTCAGGAATTTAGCTTAATGGTTAAGGCAGGTATGTCGCCTTTAAAGTCATTACAATCAGCGACCATTTCAGCGGCAACATTGTTGGGCCAAGAAAAAAATCTGGGTTCAATTGAGGTAGGTAAATATGCCGATATGGTAGTCGTATCTGAAAATCCATTAGATAAAATTAATACCATGGAAAGTATCGATATTGTTATCAAGGCAGGGAAAGTAGAATTTAAACGATGAAAACCTATGAACTGTCTTATTTTGCTGGTAAAAAAACTTTCAAAGGTTTTGTTGCTGAGCCTGACAATGTTAAGCATAATACGCCAGTTGTGTTGATTGTTCACATGTGGTCAGGTCGAGTAGAGTTTGTTGAGAACAAAGCCAAACAAATGGCAGAAAAAGGTTATATTGGATTTGCCATTGACATGTATGGCGATGGTAAAATTGGTCAGAGTATTAATGAAAACACACAATTAATGCGGCCTTTTATAGATGATCGAAGTTTAATGCAATCTCATGTTCAAGCAGGTTTTAGTGCCATTGAAAAAATTAGATATGCCAATATTAATAAAGTACTGGCGATTGGATATTGTTTTGGCGGTTTATGTGTACAAGATTTGGCTCGTGTTAATATTCAAGTAAAAGGCATTGTTAGCGTTCATGGTTTAATGTTGTCACCTGAGAATATGGACCATGGAAAATTTAAAGCCAAGGTGTTGATTTTAAATGGTTCTGACGATCCAATGGTCAGTGATGGGCACTGGCTGAAATTGCGCGAGGAGTTAAACTATGCCAAATGTGATTGGCAAAAACACGATTTTGGTGGAGTGATGCATGCATTTACCAATCCACAAGCCAATGATCGGTCAATGGGTACTGTGTATAATGAATCTGCCAATACCCGCAGTGAAAAATTGATTGATGATTTTATCGGTGAGTGTATCCAATGACAGAGAGGTTGAAGAAAGGCTATTTACAATGGCGTTGTCGGCGTGGAACCAAAGAATTGGATGTGGTATTGAATCGTTTTCTTGATGCCAAATATGATTCTCTTGCAGATGATGATCTGCAAAACTTTGATGAATTGTTAAATGCGCAAGATACCATTTTGTGGTACTGGTTAAGTGGGCAAGAAATTCCCAATGATTCATCCATTCAGGAATTAATTACCAAGATCAATTTTAAAGAACAGTGATAAAAATCAAACACAATCAATGGTTTGACTTAAATCAGTTGGGGCTGTTGTTGGTTCTAGTAATGATGTTTTTAACTGCATTTTTCAATTTAGAAATTTTGGTAATTTTAGTTTTAGAGCTACTGTATTTATTTGGTGGAATCTATCTGTATAAGAAAATACAACAAAACAAATGCCTTGATATTGTTCTTAAATTAGATAACCAATGGTTCCTTGAGTACAATAACCAGAATATGCCTGTTGAGCTAAAAGATTACTGGTTGCACACAAGCAAGATATTTATCTGGTTGAAAGGCTCAAAAAAGTCTATTTCTTTCATGGTATCTCGCAGTATAATTGGCGCTGAAAACTTTTCACAATTGCGCAGTAAAATGTTATGAAACATACAATTCAAGACCGTATTCCTGTCAGTGTAGGTGATTGTCTAATTGGCAGTGGTGAAATCATTGTTCAGTCCATGACCAACACCGATACTGCCGACGTGCAAAAAACCGTTGAGCAAATTTATCAACTGTGGCAAGCGGGTTCTAAATTGGTCAGAATTACCGTAGACAAAGAGGAGGCTGCAGCTGCTGTACCTGAAATTATTGACAGACTTGGAGCAGCGGGTTGTACTGTTCCTATCATTGGGGATTTTCACTACAATGGTCACATATTGCTCGCAAAATACCCGAAATGTGCCCAAAAGCTGGCAAAATATCGAATTAATCCTGGAAATGTGGGTTTTGGAAAAAAGAAAGACACACAGTTTGCAGAAATCATTGAAATAGCGATTAAATACAATAAACCCGTAAGAATTGGAGCCAATTGGGGTAGTCTGGATCAAAAATTATTGGCCAAAATGATGGATGAAAATAGCTTACTTACTGAACCATTAGAAGCCAATAAAGTAATGGAAGAAACTTTGATCTTATCCGCATTAAATAGTGCACAACAAGCCAAAGAACTTGGACTAAGTGCTGATAAAATCATCATTTCGTGCAAAGTCAGTACCGTTCAAGCCTTGATTAATATTTACCAATCATTGGCAAACCGTTGTAGTTACCCTTTACATTTAGGATTAACTGAAGCGGGCATGGGCTCTAAAGGCATTGTTGCTTCAACAGCAGCATTGGCGATTTTGTTACAACAGGGAATAGGCGATACTATTCGAATTTCATTGACGCCAGAACCTGGTCAGTCAAGAACCGAAGAAGTGATTGTTGCACAAGAATTATTGCAAACAATGGGTCTAAAATCTTTTGCACCCATGATCACAGCTTGCCCCGGATGCGGACGCACAACCAGTACATTCTTTCAAGAGTTGGCACAGAAGACAACCCAGCATATTCGACAAAAAATGCCTGAATGGCGATTAAAATACCCAGGAGTTGAAGACATGAATGTGGCAGTGATGGGTTGTATAGTCAATGGGCCAGGTGAAAGCAAGCACGCTGATATTGGCATATCATTGCCAGGTACCGGCGAAACACCAGCTGCTCCAATATTTATTCAAGGGAAAAAAACTCAAACCTTGCGTGGTGAAAACATTGCAGAAGAGTTTCTAACAATTATGAATAATTTTGTAGAATCCAATTATGGTCATTGAAGACCGAATTGTTGATACCAATAGGTTCTTTCTTTTAAATATTCATCATTTTGTGCGTTATTTATTCGGTTGGCAAATTCTACCGATGCTGGCCATTTTTTCCTTGTCGTTTGTTTTATTGCCATTTTCTACATTGATGTATGCCTTTTTAAATCTCATTGTTATGATGATGGTTTATAAATTAGCATTCGATGTTTTGGTTGATACGGCACGTGGTAGCATGTCATCCAAATTGAGGCAAAATTATTTAGTAACCAATGGTGTTGCTGTAAAAGTGTTAGTTGTAGCTCTACTGATTGAATTGGCCTTAATTATAATTGATAAAAAAGGTTATGGAGATGAATACAAACTGTATTTCACCATATTCGCCACATTCATCACACCAGCTATTTTTATGAGTTTGGCCTTAACCAACTCATTAACGGTGGCTCTAAACCCAATTAATATTTTTAAAATCATCAAAACGACCTTTACTTCTTATATTTTCTTTGTGGTGTTCTGGATGTTGACAATCCAATTGCATGAAGTGGTGATTAATCCTTTGTTATTTGAGGAACTCCCTGTGTTTATTAATGGCATGGTTTCGTTATTTGTGGAATATGGTCTATTGATTTTAAACTTTCAAATAATGGGTTATATCATTTTTCAAAAGCGAGAAGCTTTTAACCTTGAAGGCATGGGATTTGATAAAGTGGTTCATGATGTTGTTATAAATCAAGTGGTCACCAACCCCATTTATGAAAGAATTAAAAATTTACTGGCAGATGATGAACCACAACAGGCTTTATCGATGATTGTTGAGTTGCAAACCAATGGTGAAAACAGTTCAGAAATTGATGACTTGTACAAACAAGCCATGCAAAAAAAGTTGTACAGCCCAAGCAATGAAGATATCGCCCATAAAATTCACCAAAGATTAAAAAATGGTGAAACCAAAAAAGCATTTGACCAATTTCTTAATCACTTGGACTGTGGCAAAAAGTATCTTGAAACCGCCCCTGAAGATATTGCGTTGCTAGTCAATTATGCACTGCAGAGTCGAAAAACCACCTATATTTCTGGTCTAGTTAAAGATTTCCATGTCAAATATCCCAATCACCCTGATATTGTTTCTAACTATTTTTTGTATGCTAAGTTATTGTATAACGACAGAAGTACCCGCAAACAATCACAAGAAGTTCTACAAGATTTAATCAAAAAATATCCACACGATAAAAGAATGTCAGAAATTACATCGTGGTTTAAAGGGATAAAATTGATATCCAATAACAATGAAAAATAAAGATAAAAAACAATCAGTAAATATTAATCAGTTAGCCTTGATATGGCCATTGGTTGTACCTTATAAGAAATATATTTTACTCGCATTGGTATTATTGGTTTTGGCAGCCGCGGCCAATTTATCTTTACCTGTTGCTTTTAAACAAATGATAGATTTGGGTTTTTCAGCAGAAAACAGTGAACAATTATACAAGTATTTTCTTATTGTTTTTGTGGTGACCACTTTAATGGTGTTGTTTTCATCGTTAAGATATTACTGGGTTTCTTGGATTGGACAACGGGTAGTCACAGATTTGCGAAAAAAGGTCTATACACAGGTTCTTAAACAAGCCCCAGAATTTTTCGAACGGACTAAAACGGGTGAGATTTTATCGAGGATTAATACGGATACAACCTTAGTTGAAACTGTTGTTGGAAGCACGTTTTCTATTGCTTTGCGCAGTACTGTTACCTTTGTTGGTGCTGCATTTATGATGATAATCACCAGTCCCAAGCTTGCAGGTATGATTGCCATCATGTTGCCCATAATTGTTATTCCTATTGCGATTGCTGGTCGTAAAATTCAAAAATTATCAAAAACTGAACAAGGCAGAATAGCCGATTCTTCAGCCCTAGCTACTGAAACGATTAATGCCATGAATGTAGTACAGGCATACGCCCAAGAACCCAAAGAAAACAAAAAGTTTCACAAGGCTATTAATAATGCCTTTGTGGCTTCTGTAGCATCCATACGTATGGGAACTATCTTATCCATGTTAGTTGGTTTTATTGTATTTACCAGTATAGTTTTTGTGTTATGGATGGGTGCGCAAGATGTGATAACTGGTGCAATGAGTGCAGGTACATTAAGTCAATTTGTCATGTATGCTACCATGTCAGCAACAACAACTGGGTCTTTAAGTCGTGTCTGGGGGGAGTTAAAGAAAGCCTCTGGTGCATTGGAACGCATCATGGAACTGATGAACACCAAACCTGATATTGAGACTATTAACAATCCTCTGCTCTTAGCGAAAAATGTTAAAGGTTCTCTGGTTTTCAACAATGTAAATTTTGCCTATCCAAGCAGGACAGAGTTAAATGTATTAACAAGTATTTCAATTGATATAAAAGCGGGGGAAACCGTTGCTTTGGTTGGGCCATCTGGTGCAGGAAAATCGACACTGTTTCAATTGTTAATGCGATTCTATGAGCCTCAATCAGGAGAGATTTTATTTGATGGAGTTAATGTTAATCAATTGAATTTGTCTCAATTGCGCTCACAATTTTCTCTGGTCGCTCAAGATGTGACAATTTTTTCTACGACTGCTGCTGATAATATTGCTTATGGATTGGTCGATTTGGATGATGGTATTATTCAAAAATCTGCTAAAAGTGCACATGCAGATGAGTTTATTGAGCAATTAGACAAACAGTATCAAACCTATCTCGGAGAAAGAGGTGTAAGACTCTCAGGAGGACAAGCACAGAGACTATCTATTGCCCGAGCTATTGCCACACAACCTACCGTATTATTGCTGGATGAAGCCACCAGTGCATTAGATGCAGAAAATGAAAGGTTGGTACAAGATGCGTTAAATGAGATCATGAAAGACAGAACTACCTTGGTGATTGCTCACCGTTTGGCAACAATTCGAAAAGCCGATAGAATCCTTGTTATGGATAAAGGTGAAATAGTTGCACAAGGAAAACACAGTGAATTATTAGAGAATAGCCCACTGTATGCAAAACTCGCTAGATTACAATTTACCAATCAGTTATAAAATCATATTTAGCCCTTTAGCAAAACTATACTTGTAAAATTATATTTAGTAAAACTATATACCGAAGGACTCGCAATGTGGTTTTTTTGAAAATAGAATAGATTATTCAAAACTATTCTTAAATACAACCTCACAACCATTGGCTTGGCAGTTTTCAAACGCTCCGATATCAATAATTAAATCTTGATCGCGAGGTTCGCTATTTTGGTGGAGTATGTACTGTTGAAGCAAATCATGAGTTGGCAAAACTTCCGTCATTAACGTGCTTCCAGCATCTATTGCCAATGAGACATTGGTTAAATTAAAATTTTGATTGGCAAAGTCTACAAATAAAGGATCACTCCCTTCCACATTATTTCCGTTGTTATTCACAACTCCACTGGGAGAACAGTGACAATCCCGCCAATTATTTTTCAACCAGTTGTTATTTAGGTTGAGTACGCCATTGCCGTTAATCATGGCCATATTGCTGCCATCGGCTGTATTGTAAATGATATTGTTGAAGACATGAGCCGTTTCATCATTGGTAGAAAGTCTGATAAGCGTTGTATTTCCAGAACGTGTTGAGACTATCGTGTTGTTGTAAAAATACAAATTGCCTTTACGGTAATCTGCGGTAGTGCCGCTGTCACCGCCATAATGAACCATCTGTGAATTGCCCGCACCATCAGGCTCAATTAATATGTTTCCATAAACAAATGTACTGTCATAACTGGGGTGATTGACCAAGACCAAAGAATCTTCTGCATCTACCAAATCTAATTGGCGATTGCTACTTTCAATCCAATTGTATTTGACCACTAAGCCAGCCGATCGATCTTTTAGATTGTTACCACCCGCCCCAGTACGTAAGGGGCCAAAATGATTGAATTGATAAGTAATATCAATGGCTGCAGTATAGGTATTGTGTTCAAATATTCTGCCAACAATGCCATTGTCATAAATGTGGTTTTTTTCAATAAAAATATGTTGAGTCTCTCCATTAAACGCACCAATAAATATACCATTGCCAGAATCTCTAATGGTACAGTTTCTAATGATTAGGTTTTGGGCCTTTTCTACATAAATACTGGCAGCATTGTTGACATAACTTTCTGTAACACCGTTATCATTAGTGAACTGAAAAGGGGGTCTTCCAGAACGAATTTCTAAATTTTCGATAACAATATGTTGCGGCATACCATCACTGGGAGTGTTTGAACCACCAATCTTGATTACACCACGGCTTTCATTCCAAAAGTTCAAACCAGCAGGTGTCGTCGCGCCATTGCCATCTATAATGGGTTGTTGTCCAAATTCATTGCTTATTCCAATAACAGAGATTGGTTGTGATATTGTGCCTTGGCGATTGATTACCCACTTTTCTTTATAGGGCGTTGCGCGCCAATGAATATAGACAGTATCACCTGCTTGCAAGCTAGCCCACGGAGCATCTGCTATGTTTGTTAAGGGTTGTGACGGGCCTATATGGTAGCCAACAGCAGAAGCTGTATTGTAAATAATGGTCAAGAGTAGGATGATTTTCATGCTTTGATTGTACAATACATGAAGAATATTGAATGTTAATCTTGTCACATATACCCCAAATTACGACATACAATTCACGATTATAGCACAACCCCTTGGCGCGCATTGCCAATGGATATCATTCTAATTCACCTAGCTATACCTGGATTTGGGTATACTTAAATTGTATTTTAAGTTATGATTTAGACAGTTTTTATACTGGTGATTTTACAGTGGTTCGACCTGTTTTTAAGTTTATACTAATTCTGATGATTTTTACATTCAACACCGATGCTTTTGAATGGCCTACATCAACACCAGAACAGGAAGGCATCAGTTCAGAAGGAATCAACCAAGCCATCCAACTCATTCAATCTGGAAATTATGGCGATATTCAATCCTTAGTTATTGTCAAAAATGGTAAGTTGATTACTGAAGAGTATTTTAATGGAAATGGTGAGATGGCA
>JAJRQG010000101.1 GCA_024280395.1 Gammaproteobacteria bacterium
ATGGATGATGAAGACCGTGAAAATGAAGGGGATTTGGTGGTCGCAGCCAATTGCATCACACCAGAAATTATCAACTTTATGTCCATCCATGCACGCGGTTTAATCTGCATGACGCTGATGCCTGAAAAATGTGAACAATTGGGCTTGAACTTGATGGTGAATAAAAACACTGCTCAATTAGAAACCAATTTCACCGTTTCTATTGATGCCGCTGTTGGCATCACTACGGGTATTTCAGCTTACGATCGCTACAAAACCATTATTGATGCGGTCAATGTCAACGCCAAGCCCGATGACTTGGTTGTTCCTGGGCACATCTTTCCATTGATGGCAAAGCAAGGCGGCGTGCTGGCGCGGGCAGGCCACACAGAAGCTGGTTGTGATATTGCGCATCTGGCGGGTTTGACAGCAGCATCGGTCATTGTAGAAATCATGAACGAAGATGGCAGTATGGCCAGACGCGATGACTTAATTAAATTTGCCCAAAAGCATGATTTGAAAATAGGAACCATTGCTGATTTAATCGAGTACCGCATGCAAAACGAATGCACGGTTGAAGTTACCGAAGAATATACCTACAACGGTCAATGGGGTGACTTTAAAGTCAAAAAATTTAATGACATTATCAGCAATACACAACATTTAGCGTTTTATATGGGTGATTTAACAGAAGATCTCGAATGTTTGGTTCGAGTTCAGTTTCCCAATTTTCTTCGTGAATTGCGTGGAGTTGACTCAGGCGATGTTTATTGGACAGCACAACGGGCAATGAAAACCATTGCTCAAAAGGGCAAAGGTGTTTTGGTCATCTTGAATTTTAACCAGGCTGCAGCCACCGATTTTGATGACCTTGGCAACAGCAGTCAAAGCCAATATGCTTACCACAATGTGGGGATTGGCTCACAAATACTGAAATCCTTAAATGTCGGAAAGATGAAACTAATGAGCCCTGAATTGCGCTTTCCTGCATTGTCAGGATTTGGATTAGAAATAACAGAGTTTATTCAATATGAAAAATAACAACATTGTCATTATTACGGCACCTTTTTACCAACACATCATTGATGGTTTGTATCAAGGTGCTGAGAAATATTTAACAGAGCAAGGTTTTCAAATCACACGCATCGATGTTCCTGGCGCACTGGAAATCCCTTTGGCCTGTCAGTTATTGGCTCAAACAGAAAAGTATTCTGCGATTATTACATTGGGCGCGGTTATTCGTGGTGAAACAGCCCATTTTGATCATGTCTGCGAACAATCAGCTCGTGGGATAATGGATGTTTCGCTCAAATACAACTTGCCCATTGGCAATGGCATTATCACTGTAGAAAACGAGGCGCAAGCCATTGCTAGATCAAGTGACGATGGAAAGAACAAAGGTTATGAAGCTGCAGTTGCTGCAATTGAGTTATTGAAGTTGAAAAACAGTTTATGATTGATTTTATCGCCAAAGCCAAATTACCAACAAAATATGCAGCTTTTACTGTGCATGTTTTTTTACACAACAAACAAGAACACTTGGTGTTGACCAAAGGCGAGTTCAACAAAGACGATGTTGTGTTAACCCGTGTTCATTCAGAATGCTTAACAGGTGATGGTTTGTTTTCTCTGCGCTGCGACTGTGGGCCACAACTGGAGTTTGCTATGCAGGAAATCGGTAAACAAGACAAAGGCATGATTATTTATTTGCGCCAAGAAGGCCGTGGAATTGGTTTACTAGAAAAAATCAAAGCCTATGAACTACAAGACCAAGGCGCAGATACTTTTGATGCCAATATTCAACTCGGACATGCGGCGGATAATCGAAATTATGACATGTTGGGCGATGTATTTGGCTACTTTGGCATTAAAAACATCGACTTAATGACCAACAATCCCGATAAAATAGCCAGCATTGAAAAAGCAGGCATTGTTATCAATCAACGCATCGCTGTTAAAGTCGGCCACAACCAATACAACAAAGCTTATTTACAAACCAAAACCGATAAATTTAAGCATTTATAAATTACCCAACCCCCGTAATTGTACCGTCTTTCTGTACTTCGATTTTAGTCGCTACAGGCACTTTGGGCAATCCTGGCATACGCATAATGTTGCCAGTTAAGACCACTAAAAACCCTGCGCCAGAATTGATTTGAATGCCCCGAACAGTGACTTGAAAATCGCGCGGTCTGCCGTGTAATTTGGGGTCATCTGACAAAGAGCTGGGCGCTTTGGCAATACATACGGGCAAGTGCTCTAAGCCCAGTTTTTTAATCTGTACCAAGTCCTTTTCAGCATCTTTGGTAAATGCCACATCGTGTGCACCATACATTTTGCGACTGACTTTGGTGACTTTATCAAACAATGAATCATTGGCTTCATATAAAGGTTTGAAAGGTTGTTCATTGGTTGCTACATCAATAACGGCTTGCGCCAATTCAACTGAACCTTTGCCTCCTTCGGCAAAATGACGTGATTCGGCAAATTTTATGCCCAATTTCCTTACATGTTTCTTAACAACAGCAATTTCTGCATCGCTGTCGGCTGCAAAACGATTTAATGCTACCACCATCGGCTTGTTAAATTGTTGCACACTTTCAATGTGTTTATTGAGGTTGTCAAGACCTCTTGATACGGCATCCACATCTTCGGTTTCCAATTCATTGGCATCATTGCCACCATGCAGTTTTAATGCTCGAATGGTGGTGACTAATACCACTGCAGCAGGGTCAAGGTTTGCTGATTGGCATTTGATGTCAAAGAATTTTTCTGCCCCCAAATCAAAACCAAAACCGGCTTCAGTGATTGCCCAGTCGGAATAATGCATTGCCATTTTGGTCGCCACTACTGAGTTACAGCCGTGGGCGATATTGGCGAAAGGGCCGCCATGAATAAAAGCAGGGCAACCTTCTAATGATTGCACAAGATTGGGATGAATGGCATCGTTCAACAAAGCTATTAGAGCACCTGTGAAGTCTAATTGTTTTACATACACAGGTTCATTGTCATGGTTATAACCCAATAGAATTTTATTTAATCGTCTGCGCAAATCATCGCTATCATTGGCCAAGCACAAGATGGCCATGATTTCTGATGCGGCAGTAATATCGAAGCCTCCTTCGCGAGGAACACCCTGAAATTTACCACCCAAACCCAAAACAATTTGCCGCAAGCTTCTATCATTCATGTCCATAACACGCCGCCAAACAATGCGCCTGGGGTCAATGTTGAGTTTATTTCGGTGATAGATGTGATTGTCTAACATTGCTGAGATTAGGTTGTTGGCAGAAGTGATGGCGTGAAAATCACCTGTAAAATGTAGGTTGATGCGACTGGCAGGAACAATTTGTGCATAACCGCCCCCTGTTGCTCCGCCTTTTATGCCCATGCAAGGTCCAAGTGATGGTTCGCGCAGTGCCAAACAAACCGATTCACCCAATTGTTGCATTCCCTGTGCCAGGCCGATAGAGGTAGTGGTTTTGCCTTCGCCTGCCTTGGTGGGCGTAGTGGCTGAAACCAAAATCAATTTATTGTTTTGCCTACTAGGACGTGCTTGTTTTAATGCATCTAGATGTACTTTTGTTATTTCTTTGCCATAAGGCATTAAAAACTGTTCTTCTATATGCATTTGATTAGCGATTTGAGAAATGGGCTTTACGGCAGTTTGTTTGGCAATCTCACTATTTGACAGCATTTTATATTTCCATGGTGTTTTATTGCGGTGAATTTTAACACAGTTGAAAATATTCAAATTGTCGCAAATCAAGTATGTTATCATTATGTTTTTTAAAATTAGCGAGAACAGCAATGATTAAACTTTTTGGCTTTGGTAGAAATTTGGGGTTAATTGACGCAAGCCCGTTTGTAGCTAAAGTGCATACATTTTTAAGAATGGCAGGGCTTGAGTACACAACCATTAAGGGACAGCAAAATTTAGGAAAATCACCAAAAAACAAACTGCCCTTTATCGAAGACGGCAATGATAAAATAGGTGATTCTCGTGCGATTATTGAGTATTTAACAAAAAAATATACGCTGCAGTTGGATTCACATTTAAGCCCTGAAGACAAAGCGAATGCTTATTTAATTGAAAAATCTTTGGATGAAAACCTATATTGGTGTATGGTTTGGTCGCGCTGGATTCATGATGATTCTTGGAAAGTTGTCAAGCCTGAATTTTTTAAAGGCATTCCTTTTCCATTGTCTGCCATTGTTCCTAGCATACTGCGAAAGAAAGTCAAA
>JAJRQG010000102.1 GCA_024280395.1 Gammaproteobacteria bacterium
GACAATTGCATAAGCTCCAACGACTTGTTGCAACGCTGTTCGTATAGATTCACCAAGTTTTAGGCCTGTTTTTTTTCGGATATCATCGATTAGATAAATGAGAACCTCCGTGTCTGTGTCTGTGCGAAATGTGTATCCTTTCGAGAGGAGGTCACTTTTTATTGCGTCATAATTCTCGATAATGCCATTATGAATAATTGCTAGCCCGTTATCTTCAGAATAGTGTGGGTGTGCATTAATATCGTTTGGTTCTCCATGTGTTGCCCAACGAGTATGTCCCATACCCAAAGTTCCAGATACATCCTTGTCTTGAGTGAACTCTTCTAGGTTTGCTACTTTCCCTTGTTTTTTGTAGATATTGATCTTATCATCAACAAGTAAAGCAACCCCTGCACTATCGTAACCACGATATTCAAGTCGTTTTAGTCCTTTAACAATTATTGGATAGGCTTCTTTTTGTCCAATGTAAGCTACAATTCCACACATATTAGAGAAATTAGAATTCAGTATAAAGAATACTGATTTTTGGTTGAACTTTATTGTCTGTTTGTGAACCGTTGAATATTATTCGATCCATAGACGTAACAAATGAGAGCGGGGAAAGAATGAGATCTGTATCTGTAAGTTCTCCGTTCACGATTTTTTGAATATGATTTCTTAAATCAACTTCAAATCTCTTGTTAAAGTCATCATACACAGCAAATGCGCCTGTAAAAATCAAGCTATCAGATCCTGTAGATTCACGTCTTGAAACTGTCAACGCGCTCCCAGGATAGTAATTTGCACCTGTTTGGTATTGAGTTGGTAACTCTAGAATAGCTTTATGAATGACTACGTTGGCAGGTATGTTCGCTAGACCAGGAATAGAAATAACAGCTCTCGAGGAAAATGCTTGAGCATAGAATTCTAGATAACCAGAAGTAGGATTGTTAATCACCGCTTCAACATTTGTCATACTATTATCGATGTCAATGTGATTAAAGTTTTCAGTACTTGAATTTATCAAGAATTGAAATTCTTTTTGAACACCCCCTTCAGTATAATAAATTACTGCTTCAGAAGCTGCTGAACCAAGGTCGAAGTAGAATACTCCTCCGTCACCAGACGCTTGAGGTCCATTGACAGTTCTAATATGAAACCCTTTAAAATAATCAACAAAATCTTCATTGGTCGCAAAAGAAGTTGGAATAAGGTTGAAATCTTGAAAAATTGTTCGTGCCTTATTTGTATCAAGAGGAATACGTAGTTGTGTAGGCACTGTATCTGTCCCAATAATAGTGATCTCGTCAGGATCCATTCTGATAACTTCTTCACCTACCGGAATCCAGCTTATTGGATCAGTTGTTTTACTGCTAAATGTGTAGTATGTAGAATCTTGATCAATTCCGTTTGGTTCAATTATCTCAAATACTTCGAATGTTTGATCACCAGGTACTCCGTAGTGTTCATTGTAACGTAAACTAAGTACAAAAGAGTCAATAGCTATATCATTGAGATCTGTAAAACTTGGAGCCAACAAAGAAAGATTCAACTGTGTATAAATTTCCGCGTTCACTGTGCCGAAAACAGGATCATTATACGATCCTAGCATACCATATAAAGGTTTACTAGTACTAACAGAGTCATCTTTAATCGTATAAGTGAACAACGTGAATGTATCAATCCCAGAAGAACCTAAAAGCTCATTTTGAGCCAATGTGTTCTCTCCTAAGATGTTCTCTTTCTTCTTACAAGAAGTAATAACGAATACGCTTAATAAAAAAGTAGCGGAAAGGATAAGTCCCTTCCGCCACGTGAAAAATTCTAAATTCATACTATATAAGGACTTCTGCTTCAATTACCTTGTCTAAAAACTCGGAAGTTGACTTTACTTGGTTTTCTTCTTCAACCCAATCCAATTTAGCACATTCAGCACTATCAAAGATAGATTTCAATTCCGGAGTAAGTTCTTCACTTCCAACGCTGATTCCGTCCGCATATTTCACAGCAGCTTTAGTAATATTTTCTAAGCTACCTTCTGTAAGGTCTGCAATAACTTCATCAGAGAATCCGTCAAATTTAAGTTTTTCAGAAAATCGGCTGTCCCAATTATTGTTAAACCCTTCGTTGTACATATTATAGACCACTTTCGTATTTGTGAAATGTGGATCATCTTTGTACAAGTTTTTAATATATAATGGCATTAGAGCTGTCATCCAACCGTTACAATGAATTACATCTGGCTGCCATCCTAATTTCTTAACTGTTTCCAAAACTCCACGACAAAAGAACATTGAACGCTCATCGTTATCTGGATGATGATTCTCTTTATCATCAATAACAGTCGATTTTCGCTTGAAATATTCTTCGTTATCAATGAAGTATACTTGCATACGCGCAGCTGAAATTGATGCAACTTTAATGATCAATGGGTGATCAGTGTCATCAATAATCATGTTCATTCCTGATAGTCGAATAACTTCATGAAGTTGGTGGCGTCTTTCATTAATGACTCCAAATCGCGGCATAAATACACGAATCTCTTTTCCTCCTTCCTGAACTCCTTGTGCTAAATTTCTAGCCGTTGTAGAAATTTCTGATTTTGGTAAAAATGGTGATATCTCCTGTGAGATAAAAAGTATTTTCTTTTTCTCCATGAAACTATAATTGGTAAAACGTTGCAAAAATATAGAAAAAAAAGCGGAAATTCAAAAATAACGGATAGTTTTGTTCGCCTTTAATGCTTTAAAAATGGGGGAGTCACATGTTTTTACGTCGACTAAATCGCTTCAGTCGGTACTGTATACGGAGTATGAAAATTTAACAATTGGATTTTTACCAACTATGGGAGCGCTCCATCATGGTCACTTAGAACTTGCGAAAAAGGCTTTGAAAGAAAACGACAAAGTTGTTGTAAGTATTTTTGTTAACCCAACTCAGTTCAATAAAACAGAAGATTTAGAGAATTATCCACGCGATTTAAATGCAGATTTAAAATTGCTGAAAACGGTGGGAGATGTTATTGTTTTTACACCATCAGTAGAGCAGATTTATCCCAAAGATTATCAGAATCTTGAAATTGAATTAGGGAATCTTGGTACAACTATGGAAGGGGAGTTTCGACCGGGACATTTTGTCGGTGTGATGAATGTAGTGAATCGATTGTTTGAAATTGTGCAGCCAACAAAGGCATATTTTGGAATTAAAGATGTTCAACAAGTCGCTGTGGTGCAGTTTATGGTTGATCAAGTTAAATCTCCAGTGGAAATTGTTGCATGTGATATTATTCGAGAGCCAAGCGGGTTAGCAAGTAGTAGTAGAAATTACCGCTTATCAATAGATGAACTAGATGAGGCGGTATTAATCATTGAAACACTTCGGTTTGCACGTGAAATGGCTAAAGAATATTTACCGAAAGAGACACGAAAGAAAGCAATTGAGTTCTTCAATCAAGGAACTCTTAAGATAGAGTACTTTGAAATTGTCCACCCAAGAACACTTGAATTTATAGAGGAATGGGTGCCAGGTGCAATTGCTTGTATTGCTGGTTATTGCGGTGATGTTAGGTTGCTTGATAATTTACAACTTCTCCCCAAGAAATAAATAACGTAAGTTTGTTGCAAAATAGTAGCGGAAAAGATTTCGTTCATAAATTATATAAATAAAAGGATTGAAATCAACAATTATTAAAATATTAAAACTGGTCGTTCCCATTGGAATTGGTCTTTATTTAACTTGGTATTTCCTGACTGGATTGAGTGATCAGGAGATTGATCAAACAAAACGAGCTTTTTATGAAGCAGATTATCTCTGGGTTGTTATAAGCCTTTTCCTAGCCTTTTTCAGTCATCTCAGCCGTGCTTACCGATGGTTGTTTTTATTAGAACCCCTTGGTTACAAACCAAAGCTGTCGAATTCATACCATGCTGTTATGTCAGGGTACATTATTAATTATACAGTGCCAAGGTCGGGAGAAATTGCGCGAGCAGGATTAATGACAAGTTATGAGAAGATTCCTTTTGAAAAGGGATTTGCAACAATAGTCATCGAACGAGTTATTGATGTTATAATGCTATTGATCGTGGTATTTATTTCAGGGTTGCTTCAGGCGAATTCTGATCAATTGGATAAGATCACCCAAACAGACTCAGGTGAGCCTAGTTACCTTATTTGGTATATTCTTGGTGGAGGATTTTTGATGGGAATTGTTGGGCTGATTGTCTATCTTAAAAGCGAGAAGGTCAAATCCTTTGTTAATGAGAAGTTACAAGGTTTTTGGGAAGGATTAAAATCTGTTTGGACAATGAAAAAAAAGTGGGCGTTTATCGGTCATACATTATTCATTTGGACGTGTTATGTCGGTATGTTTTGGGTAGCAGCACAGGCATTTCCTGAAACAGAAGGGATTACAATTGGTTGTGTTTTTGCTGCATTCGTAGTTGGGGCAACAGCAATTGCTGCAGTACCTGGCGGACTGGGCCTCTACCCACTTTGGGTAACTGCTGCCCTTGCTGCTTATGATATCAATTTTGCGGCATTTGGAATATTTATTTGGGCTACTCAGACTGGGCTGTTAATTGTATTAGGACTTTTGTCGTTATTTTTAATCCAGCGTCAACCTAAATTAGTTGAAATTAATTCGAAGGAAGATGAGTAAGCTGAAATTTATCCAAAGTAAAATTGTCAATATTCAGAGTGCAATCCAACAATCTGCTCTTTGGCGGCTAAAATCTGACAAGGTTGTTTTCACAAATGGTTGTTTCGATATATTGCATCAAGGCCATGTAACTTACCTTGCTGAAACAGCAAATCATGGACAACGATTAATTGTCGGGTTGAACACGGATGCATCAGTGAAACGACAAGGCAAAGGTGATAATCGACCTGTGAACAATGAAGTTGCTCGTGCAATGGTAATAGCGTCACTTGGATTTGTTGATATGGTTGTGTTTTTTGATAATGACACACCTATTGATCTGATTAAAGCATTACAACCTGATGTACTCACAAAAGGCGCGGATTACAACCCTGAAGAGACTGACTCAAGTTCTAAGAGATATATTGTGGGTTCCGAGATCGTGAAATCGAATGGTGGATCTGTAGTTGCAATTCCATTAATTGAAGGATTTTCAACAACTAATATCATTGAGAAATTAAAAGGGTAGAGTTAATGCCATAAATTTTGAATAGGTTTTAATAAACGGATTTAGACACAACCAAACCTTTCTTTTCACGTTTGTAGTATGTAATCAATCTTTCTAAACGTATATGAATACTACAAAAAAGTCTATTCCATTCATTATTGCCCTATTTTTCTCTTTTGGTATCAATGCACAACTCCCGATTCCACGGGAAATAGGATCAAATATTAGTGATGTCGAAGATTACTCTACCGAACTCACCTTTTCAAATATTTTTAAACAAAGTAGAGAATGGATTCCTTATGAACTTTTTGGTGCATGGGATTCTGGTGTGAATGTTCCATTGGGTGTTGATGGTTATCCATTGGAAATTCCTTACAATGATGGTGTAAACCCTCCTCAACAACTC
>JAJRQG010000103.1 GCA_024280395.1 Gammaproteobacteria bacterium
AATCTGTGCTTGCATCAGTGGTTGTTGTGCCAAAACTTGGGTGGTTGATATTTTGCGTTGATTTAAAAATTGTTTGCTGATGTTGATGCAGCGTTCACCAATACCTAGCCAACGCATACAGTGTTGAATTCGACCTGGCCCTAATCGCTCTTGTGCCAAGGCAAATCCTGAACCCACTTCTCCGATTAAATTTTCTTTGGGAACTTTGCAGTCATTGAACTCAATTTCTGCATGGCTAAAATAACCCTTGCCTTCTGCACCCATGACCGAAATATTGCGAATCATTTTGTAACCAGGGTTATCTAAAGGCACAATAATCATGCTGGCACGTTGGTGTTTTTTGGCATTTTCATCTGTCACCACCATGGCGATGGTGAAATCCGCACCATCGGCTGCTGTAGTGAACCATTTTCTGCCGTTGATGTTCCACATGCCATCTTTCAATTCAGCCGTTGAATCTAGCAATGTTGGGTTTGATCCTGCGGTATGGGGCTCGGTCATAGCAAAGCAACTGCGCATTTCACCTGCTATCAAGGGTTTTAACCATTTTTCTTTTTGTTGATCTGTACCAAATAAATGCAACAATTCTGCATTGCCTGCATCGGGCGCCTGACAACCAAAAACAAAGTGTCCCAAAGGTGATTGTCCCAAGGCTTCGCCAATCAGTGCTAAATCCACTAGCCCAGAAAACGTGCCTCCAGCATCAGTCGGCATATGTGGTGCCCACAAGCCCAATCTTTTGACTTTTAATCGTGCTTGCTCTAAAGCAGGAAAAAGTTTGTCCCATTGGTGCATTAGGAAGAGGCTTTCCATTGGGAATATCTCTTCATGTAAGAATTGGTTGATGACTTCCAGTTTTTCTTGGGTGGTTGGATTTATATTGAAGTCCATGGTTGCCTCTTTAGTTATTATTTTTCTAGTGTAGTGGTTTGTTTTGTTTTTGTCAATATCGAACGAACGCTCGATATTTAATTTGTTTTAGTTTATGATAAATGTCAAGTAAATCAAACGATGAAACAAAACATGAAAAATATTTTAATCACGGGTGCCGCCAGTGGGCTAGGTAAAGCCATTGCTGAATTGTATGCCGACAAAGGCTGGCGAATTTTGGTTGTTGACATACAAGATGAGTTGGGGAATGAATTTGTTCAAGAACTCAACAACAAAGGAAAGCAGGCCGAGTATTACCACTGTGATATTGGCCAAAAAAAGAATTTTGATGCTTTGTATGATCAAGTCAGTGCCAAACACGATTGTATTGATGTGTTAATCAACAATGCAGGTGTTGCCAGTGCAGGAACATTGGAAAGTACTACCGAGGCCGAGTGGGATAGATTGATACGCTTGGATTTAATGAGTGTGATTTATGGTACTCAAGCTTTATTGCCATTGTTAAAAAAATCAAAAAAAGCCCATATTGCAAGCACCGCCAGTTATGCAGGCTTGGCCAATATGCCAGGGATGATGACTTACAATGTTGCCAAAGCAGGGGTGATTGCCTTTAGTGAGACATTACACGGAGAAATGGCCATGTACAATATCGGGGTCAGTGTTATTTGCCCTGCATTTTTTCAAACCAATTTAGTACAGTCTATGCAGGGCGCATCAGATAAGACAAAAGGCTTTATTTCTAACCAAATGCAAACTTCAGGTGTCAGCGCAACCGATGTTGCCAATGATGTATACAATGGTATCAACAAGCAACAATTCATGATTATTAGCCATGTGCAATCCAGAAGACAAGTTTTAATCAAACGGCTTTTCCCCATATTTTTTATGAAACAGAAAATCAAAATATTCCTTAAATTAATGCAGGGCATAAAAGGGATAAAAATATGAGTAAAGAAACAAAAAACTGGATGATTTATGGAGCCAATGGTTATTCGGGAGAGTTAATCGCTAGACATGCCAAAGCGAATAACTTTACCCCAATCCTTGCTGGTAGAAATCAAGCCAGCATCGAATCCTTGGCAAAAGAATTGGATTGCGAGTTCCGCATTTTTGATTTATCTGACCCAAGCAATATTGTGAAAAACCTAGAAAGTATGGATGCCGTTATTCACTGTGCTGGGCCTTTTTCTGCCACTGCCGAACCCATGATCAAGGCTTGTATTGAAAGCAAAACCCATTATCTAGACATAACAGGTGAGATTGCTGTTTTTGAAATGGCAAAGTCTTATAATCAACAAGCTAAAGATGCGGGTATCGTACTGTGCCCAGGAGTAGGATTTGACGTAATTCCTACCGATTGTTTGGCTTCACAATTAAAAGAAATCATGCCCGATGCCACGCATTTGGCTTTGGGGTTTGACTCAAAATCGGGCTTTTCTCCGGGTACAGCCAAAACTTCAGTCGAAGGATTATCAAAAGGTGGAAGAGTACGCAAAAATGGAGAAATAATACAAGTTCCTTTGGCATTTAAAACCCGAAAAATCGACTTTGGAGCGGGTGAAAAACTGGCCATGAGCATTCCTTGGGGCGATGTATCTACTGCACATTTCACCACCAATATCCCCAATATTGAGGTATATATTCCTGCCTCACCGAATTTGGTTAAAAAACTAAAGAGAATGAATTACATCAGGCCACTACTTGGGCTTGGCTTCGTGCAAAACTTCTTGAAAAAACGCATCGAAAAATCTGTACGTGGCCCCAGTGAAAAAACCCGTGCCAAACTCAACACTTATTTGTGGGGAGAGGTTAAAAATGCCAAAGGCGAAGTCAAAACATTGCGCCTAGAATGTAGCAATGGCTATACATTAACCATGACCGGCAGTGTGAAAATGGTTGAATACGTCTTAAATACCGACAAAACGGGTTATCAAACACCGACCACTTTGGTGAATAATAAGCTTTTGGATGAAATTTAGAACACTGTATCCGAGCTTTAAAATCCATTTGATTATTTCAACGTTTTTATAAGGTCATAAGCAAGCTCGTCTATTTGTCTACTGTTTCGATTGAAAGCAGAGACATTTGAAAGAATAATTATTCCCTCTTGTAATTTTGGAATGATTATCATTGATGATCTATAGCCACCTGTGCCGCCATTGTGTTCGTAGATGTCATTGCCATTTAATTTTTTGTTTATAAGCCAACCAAGCCCAATACTCTTACTCCAAGCATTGTTGGTTCTCTGGCGGGTTAATGCCATGGCTTTGTTAGATTGATCAAATTGCGCCAGTGCAAATTTTGTCAGGTCTTCTACTGATGATAGTATGGCCCCAGCTCCTGATAACACATTCAAATCCCAGTTTGGAGTGATGTCTCCGTTTGCATTTAAGCCTTTAATTAATAGTTGTTCAACCGTATTTATATTTGTCGTAGAGTTTGTCATTTTAAAAGGTTTAAAAATCATTTCATCCAATAGTTGTTGATAACTTTTATGGGTTATTTTTGATAAGGTATAACCCAATATGCCAACTCCTACATTTGAATAAGCAAAAGATTTCTGATTGAGACTTAATTCTTTTTCAAGATACGCCCTTAACTGTTCAATTCCATAGTTTTTAAAAGGATTATTGCTATTAGTAGTATTGGAATTAAAATTACTGGGCATGCGAGGCAAACCTGAATGATGTGATGCCAGCTCCTTGAAACTGATTTTTGCATTGTCTTTAAATGTTATATCTAAGTACTTGTCAATTGTGTCATCAAGATCAATCTTTCCATCAAGCACTAAATTGGCAAGCAATGTTGAAGTAAAGACCTTGGTAATAGAACCTATTTCAAAGACATTGTTGTGATTATCAACTTTGATCAGTTCATCATCTCTACGCAGCAACCCAAAATAATCTACTTTTCCTGCTTCAATTAAGGCAATTGATATCTGCGTGTTGTTTGGAAACAAATGACTGTGCTCAATGATTATATCCAACTGTTTTTCACTCAGTGGTGTTTCACTGGCACTAATTCTGCTTGTGGCTGGTTTAACTTTTTCAGTAAAGGGAAAGACATACAAACCACTTATATTTTCACCTTTGTCACTGGTCAACCGGATAGACAGAACTGAGTTACTGAATTGTGTTTTATAAATTGAGCTAGCCTTGCCTAATGACTCAAAAAACTCAACTGCTTTTATTTCTCCGTCTTCATTTTTTAATCTTGTAAAAAATGCAGTGCTTTTGGTTAATGGCAATGCTATCTTCATTTCGTCGGAATAAAGTGCAAATATCTTTTGATACTCACTTGCGTTGTAATGTTCAACCAGCTGCGACATCAGCTTTTTATGTACACTCGATTCGGCACAGACTAAATTTGAGAGGAGTAATAATGTAATAATTATAGATTTCATGTGAACAAAGCCAGTTTAAAGTTAAATCATAGCAGTTTTTACAACAAAATTATATGGGCTTGTAAACCTTCGTTACGATCCCTCAATCCATTGCAACACTTCCGCGTAAGGATATTGTTCTAATTTAGCAAAATTCGGAAGTTGTCTAATTTTGTATTTTCTAAAAATTGGTGTGGCAATACCACACAGGTATTTACATAAATTGCTGTGGCTGTATTTGTCTGCGATTTGTTCAACAAACTCACCTGTTAATTGTTGAAAATCATATTCATCAATGGACTGTAAGTTGTTTGGACTTGAAAAGTCTGCTTGACCATTTATACAATGCGAACAATGGCCACATTTGTCAAAGTCTAAGTCTTCACCAAAATAGTTGGCCAGTTGTTTGCTCAGACATTTATCTGCTGCAAAAAAATCTAGCATATTGTGTATTCTTTTGATCTCAACGGATTCTTTTTGGCTAAATTTTTCAAACATCTCATCTGCCAACACTTCAATATCAAAATCTTTGTTCACTATTGAAAACCGTTCCACCGCTTGTTTTGCCTGAAGCTCCAGAAGGCCCTTTTCTTCAAAGTATTCTAAAGCCACAATAATGCGGTTACGATCTGTTTGGTAATTTTTCAAAATGGACTGTATATCCACATAAGTAAACTTTTGTTTAACCGTACAATTGGCAAAAAGTGCCGAAATAAATGCCTTCCTTTCTCCTTGAAACCTATTGATAATGGCTTGAGTATCTTGCAAGTTTTTAAAGGAATACTCTTCAAAATACGTGTATTGTGGCTTGATAATTCCGTCCATTTCCAAATAGACCAACAACGTTTTTAACGGCAATACCCGTATATTGGTTTCATTTGATAATGACACCATCTTTATTTCCCAAAAGGGTTCTTGAGTGATTTTTATTTGTTCAAGCAATTGTTTAATCGCAACTTTTTCTGGCGTATCTCCGTACACGAAATTTTCTTGTATGTTCAAACTGTCATTATTGGCCATAATTTCACACAAAGCAGTTTGCCCATCGCGGCCTGAACGACCAATTTCTTGTGAATAATTTTCAATCGACTTAGGCAAGTCATAATGAATAACTCGACGTACATTACTTTTATCAATACCCATACCAAAGGCAATAGTGGCTACAATACAAGGAATAGAACCTTGCATAAATTGATTTTGTATCAGTTCTTTTTCTTCGGTTTTCATGCCCGCATGAAAGTGATGGCTGTTGATGCCATTGTCTTTGAGGTAGTCTGATACCCATTGTGCCGTTTTTTGTAAAGTCACATAAACAATGGTAGGTGCTTTGGCATCTTCTTGTATTCGTTTTAACAAGCTTAGTTTTCGTTGTTGTACCGGTGTTGGACTCATTTGTAAAAACAGGTTGTTGCGATAAAATCCTGTTATAACCACATCTTCAGTTTGTATGGAGAATTTTTCCTGCATGTCGACTATTACTTGCTTGGTGGCTGTTGCCGTCAACAACAAGGTTTGTGAAATATTAAATTCTTGCTTATATAAAGGCAATTTTAAATAATCGGGTCTGAAATTGTGCCCCCATTCAGAAATACAATGGGCTTCATCAACCACCAACAAAGAAATTTGCATGCGTTGTAATTGCGATCTAAATCGTTCGTTTTTAAATCGCTCAACCGAAATCATGAGAATCTTTAACTCGTTTTGTTTGGCTTTTTCCAACACTTGGTTGTACTGTTCGCGCTCCAATGAAGAATCCAAGCGTGCCGCTGAAACATTGTGTTTTAATAAAAAATCTAACTGATCTTTCATCAATGACAACAAAGGTGACACCACCAAGGTAATGCCTGGCAGTTGCAATGCGGGCAATTGATAGCACAAAGATTTCCCAGACCCCGTGGGGAATATCGCACAGGCAGATTTACCTGCCAGTATTTTTGTTATGGTCTCTTGTTGACCTTTTTTGAAAGATTCAAAGCCGAAAGTTTGTTGTAGTTGTGTTATGATATTCATGACATTCTCCTTATTGATTAAATTAATTCCTTTTCAACAGTCTGAATAATAACTTAATCTGTTACAATATTCAATTCAAAAAATTACTCAGAGAAAAGACATGAAATTTATATTGTTATTACTTTTTACTTTTACCGCTTATGCCGATGACTTCAAGGGTGTTGAAGACAAATTAAATACAGCTCTAAAAGCTGAAATAAGAACCGAAAAAGATAAAGACCGCGATAGAAATAGAAGACCTGTTTCAACGCTAAAGTTTATGGGTTTACATGATGACATGAAAGTGGTTGAATTGATTCCAGGCGGTGGTTGGTATACCAAACTTTTAGCACCTGTATTACAAGAAAAGGGTGAGCTCTACCTGGCCTATGGCACTGGCGGAGTTGCAAAAAACCTATTAAAAGACAACAAAGATTTTGAGCATGTTTCGGTTGTAGCGACAGATGCCAAACTGTATCGAAAAGAAGGTGCTAAATTCTATTCATTAGAAAATGCCGATTTGGGTTTAAAGAAAATGGACATGATATTAACCTTCAGAAATTACCACAACTTCGCTTTTGAAGGCAGAAAAGCCATGAATGATGCTGCCTATGATTCGCTTAAAATGGGCGGGATTTATGGTGTAGTTGATCACACACGCAGACACATGCAAGCCGACGACAATGAAAACAGAAGACGCATTGATCCTGTATTGGCCATCAAAGAAATACAGGATGCTGGATTTATCTTGATAGATTATACTGATTTGCACTACCGTCCAGATGATGAATTGCGTTACGAAGTCGGCAGAAAAACCGTCACAGGTAATACGGACAGATTCACCATGAAATTCAAAAAAGTTAAGAAATAAGAGCAAAAGTACAATTTACCATGAAGAACATGTAGAACTTGAAGTATAAGAAAACGAGCATGTTTTAAATAGATAACTCTAAAACACTGTTAATATTTAAATAAACATTCATTAAACCTTCATTCTCTTCATGAACTTCATGGTGAAAAATGTTCTTTCAAGTTGCTTGGTAAACCCTAAAGACTGTCATCCTCGCGAAGGCGGGGATCCAGTTTATCACTCACCTCATTTGTTGGTGGCTGATACTTATCAATCAAATACAAAGGTCGTTGTTTGTTTTCTTCAAATAAACGGCCCAAGTATTCGCCAATAATTCCTAAAGCCATTAATTGAATCCCACCTAAAAATAAGATAACCACCATCATGGTTGGATAGCCTTGTGGGTCACCACCAAATATCAAGGCTTTGACAATAACCTTTATACCATAAGCAAACGAAAGCAGTGCAACAAGGGTACCTATCCACGTTGCAAACCGCAAAGGAACATAAGAGAAAGAAGTGATTCCATCAACTGCAAAAGAAAAAAGCTTTCTAAAGTTAAATTTTGTGGTTCCTGCAGCGCGTTCTTTCCGGTCGAAATAAATCGCTTTTTGTTTGTAACCAACCCATGCAAAAATTCCCTTCATAAAACGATTGCTTTCACGCAATTTATTGATGGCTTTAACCGCCTTAATATCCATCAAGCGGTAATCTCCCGTGTCCTTTGGGATCGAGATGTTGCTCATTTTATTAATAATTTTATAAAACCATGAAGCCGTGGCTTTTTTTATAAATGTTTCACCTTCCCGTGCCTTACGTGTAGCATATACCACATCAAAACCGTTGTGCCATTCATCCAACATCAAAGGGATTAACTCAGGTGGATCCTGTAAATCGACATCAATCACCACCACTACATCTGCATTGGCATGATCCAATCCTGCCGTAAGGGCATATTCTTTTCCAAAATTTCTGCTCAAAGTGATAAAACCAATGCGGTCATCTTTGTGCCGCAAAAACTCAATGTGTTGTACCGTACCATCGGTTGATCCATCATCAACAAACAACAGGGTCCAATTGACATCACAGGTGGCCAGAATTTGTTTCATTTTTTCATAAAACAAATCCACCACTTCTTGCTCGTTAAATACCGGTACGATTATTTGAAGATTACTCATGGCGAATATTATAACCCAATAATTGTTTCATAACTATTGACAATACAAACTATTATCTCTACACTTGTCGTGATTAAATCGACAAGCGTAGAGATATGAAACTATCAGAATTTGAATTAGAAGTCATTAACCTGCTGTGGGAGTTAAAAGAGTCTACCGCTCCAGAGTTGCACAGACACATCATTAAACATAAACAAGTCACCTATTCAACAGTTAAAACAATTATTGACCGGCTTGAAAAAAAGCAGGCAATAAAACGCATTAAGAATTTTGGACGTACCATTGTTTATGCTCCAGCGATAAAACAAGAGTCTTTACAAAAACCCATGATAAAGAAGTTTATCGAGAAAGTGTGTGCAGGCAATCCTCGTTTATTGCTCAATCACCTTTTGGAAGATGAAAAATTATCCGATGATGATATTGCTTACCTACAATCAATCATAAACAAAAGGAAATAATTATGTATCAATATTTTGCCATTAATATAATCTACAGCTTACTTGTCTTTATCTATTTGTACTTGCTCAAAACAGCACCTTTTAGAATTCGTTTTAGATTTGTCGCACTTGGGTTGGCTAGCTGGTTATTGCCCTATGATTTAATTAACAACTATTTGTCTCAGGGCAATACTGTTGTATTTTCATCCGCAATTACTGAGTTCAATGGTTCTATAAAACAAGCCATTGTTTCACAGGTTAAAGATGAAACGTTTTTAACTTTGTTGAACCTGATAAAGGTAATGACCGTTGTTGGATTTATTGTCTTTATTAAAGACATACTGACTTTAAAAACAAAAATAAACAAAGAGAGCTTAGAATCTAGTTTTTACAAAAGAATAAAGGGCATTGATATTTACAAGGTTAAAAACAATGAATCTGTATTTAGTGTAGGCATAATTAATCCAAAAATTTACATAAGCGAAGAACAGTTAAACTCCTCTTTTGTTAATAGTATTATCGCGCATGAAATACAACACATTAAACACAACGACCCGCTTTGGTTATTGTTTATTACTTTTGTACAACGACTGCTTTGGTGGAATCCGATTGTGTATTTATTGGCAAACAAGGGTCGTGAATTACTAGAACTGCGTTGTGACCAAGCCTGCAACGAGCGTGATGATGATAATAAATACCAACAGGATTTGGCTGAATTGTTAATCCAATCCCACCAAAATTCAAACCCACTTGCCAGTAATTTTTTCGGCAAATCAAAACTAAATATTTACAGAATTAAACAATTATCTAAGGAGTTCACAATGAACACAAAAAATAAAGCACTTATATTTTCAACAGCTGTTATTCCCTTTATCATTATGTTATTGGTCAGTACAACATCGGTTTCTTCAAATGATTCAGTAAAAAATGATGGAAATTTCGATACCATGCCAATTAATGACAATCAGGCTAAAATTGTACTGGATGCACATCTCTATTTTGACGCTCCAAACATCGCAATCAACTCTATAGATCCCAATGCCAATTTAAAAACAAACTTTAACAGCCACAAATCTTTTGCTGCCAGTTATATTGTGAATTTGGATGAACAATTTTCTATGGAGTCCAATGAGGTATTGGATTTTAAAATAGATATATTACCAACTGTTTTTGAAAATGATTCTTTAATGTTTACAACCAATATAGAGTTCTCATTACAGAATGAAAACATACTCCTTACCCCTGCTTTGGCTATTAGACGGCATGATACAGGGCATATCATATTGGATGATGGCAAAGGACGTTATAAATTTGAACTTTTCATAACAGTTAGACAATAGCAGGACATGTGTGGAACCGCTGCTTTAGCTGCGCTAAAGTTACAAACTTGGAACTTTAACACAGTTAATAAAATTACTTTATTGTTTTAAAATTGAATTGTTGTTACGAATATTGTTCGCAGGACTAAAGTCCCGATTCCGTATGAACTACGCACGAATATTTAGTTCAATCCAAATGTTTTCTTTATAAAAGGAATTTGAGCAGTAAACACCGCAAATACAAACCCGACAATCACGCCAATGGTATTGACATGGAAGTCTTCAATATCACCCATGCGATAGTCAGTCATGGATTGCAACACTTCCATTAGCCCGCCTAAAATTATAAATCCAATGGCATACAGATTGCGAACCCAAACTTTGGGATACAACCAAGCAAACCAAATCATCAAAGTGAAATAAGCAATAAAATGGCCGATTTTGTCGCCATTTTTAACATCGGGCATTGCTGCGTTGATGTTGATTAATGATAAAACGATAACAGCCAGGACAAGCATCCAGCCAATTGTTACAAGTAATTTTCGATTCATGATTTTATTCTTATTTCCATACTTCGAGGGTGTGAAACAACTATCGGACGTGGGGCTTTAGCCTCTCCATACTCGACAAAATTGGCGGGGCTAAAGCCCCGATTCCTTAGATAGTTATTCATAATAAGTGTAGCTGGTTTGAAAAAGAAAAGCCCAACAGCTCATCATCGAAATTTTTTGAAAGTGCAATGACTTTAAATTTTTCACCCATTTCATTGGGCATAACCAGTTTTTTCATTTCTGTGGTGTTTCTGTAATATTCTGTATAATTATTCTCGCTATCTCCGAGCAGTTGTTCAATACCCATAGACATTAAAAAATGGGCTTGTGTGGTATAACCATCAATATCTAAACCACACTCATCACCTGCTTCTGCCACTGCGGTAAAATCCACAAAAGCGGTCATGTCCTGAATGCCCACGTTCTCAAAATAATCAAAATTGGCTTGGTGTTGCATAAAACAAACCAGAGTACCCTGGTTGCGTTGGGGGTGATAATAGGCATTGCGTTCGTACCCATAGTCTACAAACAACACAACACCTTGTTGCAAGCTTTCGGTAATGGTTTTTAACCAAGCCGATAAATTGGGTACAAATTCTGAAACATAGCCGTCTGCCAAACCCAGTTCTTTGGCTTGAATTTGTTCTTTTAATGGTTCAGGCATTGATCGCCAGCTTTGTTTAAAACCATCATCCCAAACTACCATCATTTGCTGGTATTGTTCATCTTCCAATTTAAATACTTCCACAGGAAGCGCATCGAGTACTTCATTGGCAAAAATAATTCCATTAAATTTTTCTGTAGACGGCTGTTGAATCCAAGTCACTATATTCTGTAAATGCTTGGGTAATCCCTGTATTTTATCTTGTTGTCTTTGTTGTAAGTCAGCACTGACTTCTAGAATACAATATTTTTCAGGCAAACAATTTAATCTATCCAACTCTAACAAACAATCAAAACAGAACTGTCCGGTTCCTGCGCCCAATTCCAATACAATTGGTGTCTCGATTTGATCCAAAACTTGTTGAAATTGTTTCGCCATGCACTTGGCAAATAAACCACCCAACTCTGGAGATGTCACAAAATCTCCCTGTTCACCAAACTTGTGTGTACCCGATGAATAATAGCCCAAGCCAGGTTGATACAAGGCCATTTGCATAAACCATGAAAAACTTATCGAGCTTTCTTCGGCTATTTTTTCTCGAATTTTTTCCTCAAGTGCTAAACTGTGTTGTTTTAATGATAAATCAATTTGTGGCATAAAATGAACAAAGTTATGTTAATTACTGGAGCAGCCCAACGAATTGGTGCTTATATTGCCAAAGCAGCCCATGCTGATGGTTACAATACTGTGTTGCATTATCGACATTCGGCCAAACAAACGCAAGACTTGCAACGACAACTCAATGATATTCGCACAAATTCCTGTATCAGTGTACAAGCTGATTTTGATAATGAAGACAATTTTCAATCTATCGTTAATACCACAGAGAAACAATTTGGACGCTTAGATGTATTGGTCAACAACGCATCAGAATTTTTCCCAACACCATTATCCGAATTAACAAGAGAAGATTATGAGAAGTTATTCAATAGTAATGTCAAAGGACCATTGTTTCTTTCAAAAGCCTGTTACTCATTATTAAAAACAACAAAAGGTACAATCATAAATTTAGTAGACATACATGCCGATAAGCCCTTAAAAAACTATCCTGTCTACTCCATGGCAAAAGCCGCCAATAAGATGATGGTCATGGCACTGGCAAAAGAGTATGCGCCAGAGATTCGGGTCAATGGTGTATCTCCAGGCTATATCCAAGAACCAATTGATGGCAAAGAAATCAATCCAGAAACAATCAGTAGAATCGCGTTAAAGCAAAAAGGGGAAATTAAAAACATTTATCAAGCGCTTAAGTACTTAATGGACAACAGTTATGTTACAGGGCAAATAATTAATGTCGATGGTGGCCGAAGCTTGAATATGTGATTGTTATTAGTAAAAAAACAGGGCTAACATTTTTATTAACCCTGTTTTAGCAAAACATATTACTTTAATAGCGTATGCAATATTGTCGAACACCATCAATATAAAGGCAACCGAAGTACCATCCATCTTCAGGTGTTTCTGATGTCATAACATTTAGATTGGTTTTCATTTTTGATTTATTCAAACTGTCATTATCAACCTGAGCAATTGTTACACTAGTTGATAATGAGATGATTAAAATTAATAATATTTTTTTCATGATTTTTCCTTGATATTTAATAAAATAAAAAAATCCATTTACAAAAGTCCTTAGTGTGAAAACCAAAAATATTTCGATAAGCACGAGATGCATTTTAAGGGAGAAACGCTAAATTCAGTTATCAGTAAAAGGACTAAAACCAACTGAAAACCAACTGTTTCATTAGTTTTAAGGACTCGTTTTTTAGGATTTGGGACATTGTATTGACTAGGTTTTTTAATATACTTAGAATACAATCGAATTTAATAAAGAAGGAAAAAACAAATGAAATACACTAAATATTTAACATTGATTTCAATCATTTTATTAATCAACTCAAATAGCACTTCAGCATTTATTGAGACGGGGAGTCCAATTAATGATGGTGTATACGGATGTTATCATAATAATGAGGAAAGTTATTATGCAATAGTTGGTTTCGGAGAACAGTGTCCTATTGTACCTGTTTTACGGGAAAAAAATTATGATCCTCTAGACCACACTTGCAATGTAACAATAGAACCTTTAGGGTTTTGATTTATAAAAGTTCTATTTCTTAGCTATAATTAGTTAGGCCTTTGCATAAGTATTATGACGAGTAAAAAATAGTTATGCAAATGCCCTCTTAGAGTCGTTTCATGTGATTTAGGTTGAAGACAACTAAATAAAGAACTACACTTTCACATCGGTTTTCGTATTTCGGTGTGATATAGTTTCTTAATTCTTATTATTAATGAATAGCCATTGATTTGGCTTATAATTTAAATTGGCAGTCAAATTAATACAATTATTTCATCAAATAAGCTTTTAATTATAATCTTTAAATTTTATTTATTAATTGCAGCTTTTAATTCAAATGCTACAGATATTAATTTTAATAAGATTTCAAGCTTTAACCAACTGCCCAAACAAACTATTTGGTCCATCGCAAAAGATCAGGAAGGTTTTATTTGGTTTGTGAGTGACTCTAATATATGGAAATACAATGGTCATACTATCTTTCCCATTCAAAACTCATTTTCTTCTTCTAATCTGACAAGCTTAAGAAAAATTCTAGTCGATAGCTTCGGAAACATATGGATTGGAACGAAAAATTTAGGGCTACTCCGCATAGAAAACAATAAAATCGAACCTTTTATTGCTCAAAACAACAGCAGCATCAACTCCAATAAAATCACAGCTATTTGTGATGGGAAAACAGGCCTATGGGTTGCTACAGATAAAGGATTAAACTTTATTAATTCTAATAATGAAGTTAAGAATTATAAATTGCCTCGTTCAACTCTAAAACTAACTAACCTTATTACCAGCATTGCTGATATTTCAGAACAAGAATTACTGATAGGTACTCAATCCTACCTGTTCACTTTTAATAAACTTTCTCATAAGTTTACCAAACATGTATTAAATGGATTAAATAAAACATATATTAACATTGTATACAAAGATTATGAGGAGAATCAGTGGGTTGGTACCGATACTGGTGTTTTTACTAAGGAAATTGGCAGTGAAGGTTTTAAGCCCTATTTTAGTAGTGCAATTAACTTTAGGATAAACTCAATAACCATAGATGATAAGTCTGTGTGGCTTGGCTCTGGTCTTAATGGCTTATATAGGATATCAAAACACGATTCTTCTATTATCAATTATCGCAACAATCCAATTGATGACTCTTCTATTTCAGGAAATTCAATCTTGACATTATTAGACGATTCAAAGACATTATTTATTAGTAGTTTTCATGGCGGAATAAATTATTTTGATACAAAGGCATTAATTTTTGGCCTTGAAAACAATTCAATTAATAGTATATATTGTGCTAAATCTGAGGTTTTTTATAACATTGATGTTGACGAAAGTAATAACATCTGGGTTTCTTCTGAAGCTGGCTTGATTGAGTATCAACAGTCTAGTGGAAAATGTATAAATTACCACTTAAATTTTCTTAAAAATAATGTCTATAGACACGATTCCCCTTTTTATTCTTTCAAAGATTCATCAAATAGAAGATGGATTACTTCTTCATCCGGTATTAGTTCAATTGATAAAGATACAGGTTTAATTGATACTTCTCTTCAACCTAAATTTAATAAGGCTGTTTTATTCATGCTTGAGAAAGAAGAAAATTCATTCGTGTTAGGCACAAGAGATGGTTTGTATACGTATAAAGATCAAAAATTTATCAAAATTCACTCAAAGGATGAACCTTTATTGAAGGCAGAAGTTCATAATTATCAAAAAAATAAAAATAATTATTTTTTTGCTACTAATTCTGGAGTAGCCATATTAGATAACAATAATAAATACAGTTTATATAGTAAAGTTCAATCACAATTACCCACGACAGAAATTCTTTCGCTCGTCATGAATGACAAGCAAGATCTTTGGGTTGGAACTTATAACTTTGGATTGTTTAAATTTAACAAAAAAGGAGACTTAATAGTTAGATATGATGATAAAAACGGACTAAACACAAGCCTAAGTATTTTCAGTATATTAAGCGAGGGAAACAACAGCCTTTGGATGGGTACAAACAATGGCTTAATACATCTAAACTTAAAAACCAACTTGGCGCATACTTATCATAAAAATGACGGTTTACAAGGAGATTATTTTTTAAAATCTTCGTCTTTCAAAACGCCTGATGGAAAGCTCTATTTTGGTGGTAGAAATGGATTTAATTCTTTTTATCCAGAACAGATAAAACTAAATATTTCTCCTCCAAATATTGTTTTAACAAATTTTACTCGATTTGGCAAACCTGTTGAGTCAGGCGTTGAACAAAACGGGTTTTTACTTAAAAAAAATATTAACGATTTAAAAGAATTAACCTTAACTCACAACGATTACGTTATAGGCTTTGAGTTTTCAGCATTGGATTTTGCTGACCCATCGCGCAATAAGTATGCTTATATGATGGAAGGGTTAGATCCCGAATGGATTTATACAAATGCCGATAATCGCCGGATTAGTTATTCCAATCTAAAACCAGGCGAATATACTTTTAGAGTTAAAGGCTCTAACAAAGATGGTGTATGGAATGAAAAGGGCAAATCTTTAAAGGTTGTTGTAAAACCAGCGCCATGGTTTAGCTGGTGGGCTTATATCATTTATAGTAGCGCCTTTTTTCTTTTGTTGTCTTGGTACATTAACCGAAAAAATCAAACCAATAAAAGAATCACTAAAATGCTTCGAATTGAAGTCGCCAAACAGACTAAAGATTTGAAAACTCAAAAAACCAAGGTAGAATCCCTGTTGGCCAAGAAAAACGAATTGTTTGCCAATGTGTCACATGAGTTCAGAACGCCACTGACTTTGATATTGGGCCCGATTAATAAATTATTAAAAACCAACTTGCCCATCACGAGCATCAATGATTTAAAAATGGTTAATCGAAATGCCAACCGTTTATTAACCATGATTGAACAAATGCTACAATTGGCCAAGGTTTCAAGCAATGAAAAACTTCAGTTTTTCCCACTAGAAACCAAGCCTCATATTTTTGATATTGTTAAATCGTTTACACCTCTGGCTCAACAAAAACGAATTAAATTGTCGTTAAACAGCAATGTTGAATCCGCCATCAGCACCACAATTGATGCATTGGATATCATCTTAGGCAACCTTTTATCCAATGCCATTAAATATACCCAAACGGGTGGCGAAATTACTGTTACCTCAGATATTACAAACAACAGAATCAATATTAGCGTGAAAGACACGGGTAGCGGGCTTGACCAACAACAACAAAAAGACATATTTAATCGCTTCAAACGCTTAGATTTACATCAAAACATACAAGGCATTGGTATTGGCTTAAGCGTGGTTGAAAGCTTGTTGAATGTTAACAATGCTAGCATGCAAATTGTAAGTAAGCCAGGCGAGGGCAGTACTTTTACGGTGAGCTTTAACACCATTGAAATGAAATTTGAAGAGCCGCTAGAAAAATCAGAGAGCTTGTTATTAAGACAACTTACTGTTGAAACAACAGATACCATCAGGGCAAACACTGACACACAACCTAAGCTAAGAATGCTTAAGGAAAACATATTAATCATCGAAGACAACGATGACATGCGTGCCCATATTGCCGATACTTTAAAAGACACTTATCACTGCTTACTTGCAGACCGAGGTAAAGCGGGTATAGAAATAGCAATTAAACATGTGCCCGATATCATTATTTGTGATGTAATGATGCCAGAAATGGATGGTTTTCAAGTTTCTAGAGTAATGCGTTCGGATACTCGGACTTCACATATTCCTTTGATTTTATTAACCGCTCTTCATGATAGAGAAAGTAGAATTAAAGGATGGCGCGAGCATGTAGATGTTTATCTAACTAAGCCATTTGATGCCCAAGAGCTATTAATTCAAATTGAGAATGTTTTAGTCATTCGCAATATTTTAAAAAGAAAAGCTGGACAACAAATAATAATAGGGGAAAACAGAAACAGTGATCTTCCCAAAAGAGACCAATTGTTTGTCAATAAACTCAATCAATTAATAGTAAAGAAATATAAAAACCCTCTATATTTACGCCCTCAATTAGCCAGCGATATGGCAGTTAGTGAACGACAGTTACAGCGTAAATTAAAAGCATTAATTGATAAAAACCCTATGGATTTATTAAGAGAATATCGATTGAGCCAAGCTGCCAACATGCTAAAAGAGGGCTATCAAGTTGGTGTCACATCTGATGCGTGTGGATTTAACTCTGTGGCCTATTTTTCACAATGCTTTAAAGCCCAATTTGGGTTGTCGCCGAAAGTTTATCAGACTACTTGTAAGTAAACACCTTTCTCTTTCTTTGGTGATGGTTCCCAACCAACCTTGATTAAAAATAATTACATCATTGGACAAATCGTTAATGTGGATGGCGGTCGCAGTTTAAACATGTAAGCTATAAAATACTTGATTGCCGTCATACAAGTTTACAAAAAAAATTCAAACCTAGCTAAAAAGGCAGTATAATAAATAGCACAAAGACCACTGGTCTTTACGATTAACCTTTAAATATGGAGAAATACTAATGAGTATAGCTAGAATAACAGAAATTACCGCGTCATCGGATACAAGTTTTGAAGATGCAGTAGAACAAGGCATAAGTCGTGCCGCAGAAACCATTCAAGGCATCACTGGAGCATGGGTGGAATCGCAAAAAGTAACCGTTACTAATGGTAAAATTGACCAATACCGCGTCAATATGAAAGTAACATTCATTTTAAAATAGGAGATTTCAATGAGCGTAGCAAGAATAACAGAAATTTCAGCTTCATCATCAAAAAGCTTTGAAAAAGCAGTCAAAAACGGCATCAAACGAGCAACTGAAACATTACAAAATGTTACTGGTGCTTGGGTAGAAAGCCAAAAAGTTACCGTTATTAATGGTGAAATTGACCAATACCGTGTCGTTATTAAGGTTACTTTTATATTGAACTAAATTCAACATAAAATCACCATGAAATCAAACGTCGATAAGGCAAAACTCATTATGTTTTGCCTTTTTTTGTGGTATATTACATTCCAATTGTTTAGGTAAATACCATGAAAAAAGAAGACCACGCAAAAGTTAGGACTATTCCCCCTCTCATTCCTTTATTTTTTATTATTTTGGCATGGTTAACTGACAAATATATTTACACTTTAACTATTCCCGTTAACAATAACATTCAAATCATTTTTGCTTATATAATGATGGCACTGGCCGTTGTATTATTTTCTTTTAGTTTATTCTTTTTCATCAAAACCCGACAAAACCCTGAACCACATACGCCCACCAATGCTCTCTATACAGGCGGTGTTTTTAGAATTACCCGTAACCCTATCTATTTGGGGTTTTTGGTGGCTCAAATCGTGGTTGCCATAAAACTCAATAATTTATATGTGCTTTTGTATTTGCCTATCGTTTGGTGGTTTTTGAACAAATGGGTGATAGAGCCAGAAGAAACCTACCTTGAAAGCCTGTTCGGCCAAGAGTATCTTGATTACAAGAAAAAAGTGAGGAGGTGGTTATGAGCAATGTTAAAACCAGCGAAATTGAACACTTCAATGAACAGGCGGCTTTTTGGTGGGACGAACAAGGCCCTTTTAAAACCTTGCATCACATCAACCCAGTTCGTACTGACTATGTAAAACAGTTTGTAAATTTATCTGATAAAAGTGTATTGGATGTTGGTTGTGGAGGAGGTGTCTTTTCTGAAAGCATGGCCACCAATGGCGCAAAAGTAACCGCAATTGATTTGGCCCAAGATTCATTGGAAGTGGCAAAACTACACCTTTATGAAAGTGAACTTAACATTAATTACCAAGAAATCAGCGCTGAAGACTTTGCTACCGATAACGAAGCTTGTTTTGATGTCATCGTCTGCATGGAAATGCTAGAACATGTTCCTGATCCACAATCTATCGTCAATGCCTGTGCAAAAATCTTAAAACCCGGTGGTTGGCTGTTTTTATCCACCATCAACCGCAGTGCCAAAGCCATGGCGCTGGGAATTTTCGTTGCAGAACATGTAATGGGTTTGGTACCCAAGGGTACTCACCACTTTGAACAATTAATTAAACCTTCTGAGTTGGCGAACGGCGTTGAAAAAGCAGGTTTAACAGTCAGAAACATTAGTGGCATGAAATACAACCCACTGTCAACAAAAGCATGGTTAGAACCACATGATGTTAGTATCAATTATATGCTTTCTGCACAAAAATAATGCAAGGCTTTTTATTTGATTTAGATGGAACTCTAGTCGATACAGCCATTGACATGATTGACTCGTTAAAACTATTGGCAGCAGAAAACAACATCGTTATTGATCCTGACTATAATGAATACAAAGAATTAATTACTTTTGGTTCAAGAGCAATCGTTACTTCGATTTTTGGACACCTTGACGATTCATCTATTATGGATTTACAATCTAGATATTTACAAATTTACCAGCAAAATTTAAGTGCTGGTTCTTGCTTGTTTGACGGTGTTGGCGCCTTTATTGAAAAACTAGACAGCAACAATATTCCATGGGGGGTTGTAACCAATAAACCCGCTTATTTGGCCCAGCCCTTAGTTAACTCACTAACACAGCTAAACAACTGTAAGGTCTTAATCGGCGGAGATACAACGAAACACTCTAAACCTCATCCAGAACCCATCAATCACGCCATAAAAATCTTGGGTATTGACCCAAAGACCAGTTGGTATATTGGTGATGCAAGAACCGACATACAAGCGGCCAATGCTGCCAACATGAACTCCGCAGTAGCCTTATGGGGATATTTGAGCAAGGAAGATAACCCTCATGATTGGCAGGCTGACATTCTTCTAAATCATGCTGTCAATATGCTAGAATTATCCTAAAGGAAGTTCTAAAAACAGGCTCCTTAAATCACGCCTCCTTGTAATCCGCCAGTATGTAAAATAACAACCTTACTGCCCTCGGAAATTTCTCCCTTTTTTATCAAATCATAAACAGCATAAAAAGCCTTGGCAGTATAAATTTTATCTAATTTTATTTCGGTATCATTGGTGAATTTTTGAGCGAAGTTCAATGTTTTGTTGTCCAGCTTTGCATATCCTCCTGCATGATAATCACAGTATAATTTCCATTCAATTCTCTTGTACTGTGTGGATAGGTTTTGAATCTCTTGTTGTAAAAACTCTCCACCTTTTAATACAGGGATACCCAGCACCTTAGTTTTCCAGCCCTGCTTGGCAACGCCATCAATCAACCCCGCCAAAGTACCACCTGTTCCACATGCTGAAACAATGTGTGTAGGTTCCAGTATTTGTTGTTCCAACTCTACCACAATTTCCTCAACTCCTTTAACGGCCAATAAGTTGCTTCCACCCTCTGGAACAAGATACATCTTATTATTATATTCACCTATAACAGACCGAACTATTGGCGCTATAACTCTTAGCCGGTAATCATGCCTATTTAGAAACACCAACTTCATGCCTTTTTGTTCAGCTGATTTTAGAGTGGCACTCCATTTACTTCTATTGGATTTCAATTCTTCACCTCGAATGAAACCAATACTGTTTAACCCACAATAATCGGCAGCTGTTGCTGTCGCCAATATATGGTTTGACCAAGCGCCGCCAAACGTTGCAATAGTTGTGTAGTTTTCATCTATGGCTTGTTTGAAATTGTACTTTAACTTTCTCAATTTATTGCCTTGTACCAAAGGGTGGTTTAAGTCATCTCTTTTAATAAAAACAGTTGTCCCCAAATAGTTTTCTAACCGTTCAACAGGTGTAGGGGCCAACCTTTGATCAAACAAATTTTGCCATTGTTGCTTTTTATTCATCACTTTGTAAATGGTCATATGAACCCCTATTGTACCGAATTATTTCTACCACAATAGGAAAACGCAAAGTTAGTTTGGTTATAACCCCAAGGGAGATGACCAATTTTGTAACAAAAAATAGTTTTCATCGATATATTAACCTTATTTGTTACAGCTATACTCATTCCAGACATGATTTCATACTATATCCTTTATTCTCAACAACATTGGTTGAAATGTACAAGCTGTTTATAATATCATAGGATTTGGGTACATCTTATTTGGGTGTAAATTGGGAATTTTGGATTTAAACTTATGAATTTTTTATCAATAGTGCTTCTAACTTCGCTATTATCAGCCTTTCACGTCAAAGCAAATGACTTTGAAAGCATATCAGCGGATATCAATACTGGCTTTCTGCCTGTTGAAACAGCTCAACGTGCACACGAAAACTATGTGCCTTCTGCCGCTGCAGTACAACAAATGGTTGATGCCAATGTTGACGTTGTTAAAGCTGTACAAACTGTTGCAAAAGAATGGAGCTCCTGCGACGACACTTATGCCTCTGTAAAAAAAGGCGTTCAAATATCCCCAGATCGTGCTGATGAGATTGTGGCCTCTGTTGCCACTATTAAAGGTTGCCAGTGTAACGCACAAAGCTTTTGGGCAAGATCTCGTTTAGAACAAAGACTTAGGCCAAGACTAAGTAGGGCTTTGGTAGAAATTGGTTCAAGTTGTAGTTGTGCTTCTGCTGGGATTGAAGCAGCTATGGAGATTGTTCCAAACAAAGCCGAAGATATGATTGACGCAGTAATTGTAGCCAAAAATAGAGCCGAAAGAACTGTTGACTCTATCGGTCAAATTGGGAAGATTCCTGAACAAAAATATTGGGGAGATAGCAATATCAAAACCAAAGATACCAACCTTGTTAGGAATTCCGATGTTTGTGATGGCGACTACAATGAATTAGACGAATTTTCTCCTGCTGAAACATGGAGCAGCAATGGTAATATTTCAGATCTAGGCCAACATAAATTGCTATGTAAAGAAGTTGATGATGAAAAAGATGCAGAGGAGGCCAAACAAGACAAACTTATTATTTCACAATATGTCGAAGGACAAGGCAGCAATCAAGCATTAGAATTATACAATGGCAGCAATAAATCCGTCGATTTGTTGATGGACAATTACCAACTAGAAGTATACTTCCATGGATATGATTTCCCTGGAGAAGTTATACAACTCAAAGGTTTAATCGAACCTCAATCCACTTTTGTCATTACCGATGCCAACGCCGCCGCCGATGTTTCAACAACCGCCAATCAGAAAGTTAATGGCCTTGTTTTCAAGGGTGCCGATGCCATTGTTTTAAAAACGGGTTTTAATCTTAGTCCCTGTGAATGTTCTGTCTCAACAGTGGCCGCTGCAATCAATGGTGTAGACAAAGAAAACAAAAACCAAAAGCCGATTTCAGAAACCAAACAAGAATTCATCAAGAGAATCGAACAACATTACCAAAACACCAACACTCAATCTACTATCATTGACAGTATCGGACAGATTTTACAGAACGATAATAACAATGATAACAATAATGATGCACCAATTGTTGTCGATAAAACCCTTAGACGTGTGGCCAATACTTGCAAGGGCGACAGAATTGAAATGGATGCCTTTACAGTTAAAAAAGAGTGGCAATCTTATGCTGTAGACAACTTTTTAGATTCAGGCAATTTTGACAAAGCCGACTGTTCTGCAAGCAGAAAAGACTTATTGCTGTCCGAGTATGTAGAAGGCACTGATGACAATGCCATGATTGAAATTTTTAATGGTACAGATAGACCGATTAATTTTTCTGATGAAAAATATTTCCTAGAAGTTTATAACGACGATGACGAAAACCCTGATCAAATAATCTACTTAAAAGGCGACGTTCAAAAAAATGGCACTTTTGTAATTGCTCACAGTAACGCAGAAAAAGATTTGAAAGATATAGCCAACCAAACCTCTGGAGAGTTAGACTTAAAAAACACCAGAGCGGTTGTTTTGAAAAAAGTTGTTCTTCCTGCTTATCAAGCTTGTTATGCCGACATTGCAACTTGGATTACCAATAACGATTTAAAAAATATCACGTATACACTGCCACCTGATCGCGACCCCGGAACAGGGCCTATTTCAGATGATGATCCAACCGATGGTGATGATGGTGGAGAGTTAGCAAGCCCAAATTAACCAATAAAATAGCTTAACTATATTGGCTTAACTATATAAAGGGTGAAAGTTGAACATTTCGCCCTTTTTTTTATGGATGTTGTACAATTCACTTATGAATAAAAATAAAAAAATAGCTATTGTTGGACTGGGATATGTTGGCCTTCCTCTGGCTGTTGCTTTTTCTGCACATTATCCAACTTTGGGTTATGACATCAATCAAAAACGCATTGATGAATTGAAATCATTCAAAGATTCTACGCTTGAAACAACTACCGAACAATTACAACAAGCCTTGCAATTGTCCTTTAGCTCAGATTTAAATGATATTAGCAAGGCCAATATTTATATCATCACGGTTCCTACACCTGTTGATTCCAACAATTTACCCGAACTTTCTCCCTTAGAAAAAGCCTCCATTGCCATCGGCAGCATTCTTAAAAAGGGCGATGTGGTTGTGTATGAGTCAACAGTTTATCCTGGTGCAACTGAAGAATACTGTGCCAAAATCCTTGAGCGTGAAAGTGGATTAATTCTCAATCAAGATTTTACTTTGGGTTATTCTCCTGAACGCATTAACCCAGGTGACAAAGTACACACATTACAGACCATAATCAAAGTAGTGGCTGCATCAGATAAAAAAACCGAAGCATTATTAGAAGATCTGTATTCTAAAATCATTGATGCTGGTGTCTTTATGGCAAAATCCATTCAAGTTGCAGAGGCTGCCAAAGCGGTCGAAAACACTCAGAGAGACATGAATATTGCATTTATGAATGAATTATCCGTGATGTTTAACCACATGGGAATTGATACCCTAGATGTCATTAAAACCGCTTCTACCAAATGGAATTTTTTGCCTTTTACCCCTGGTTTGGTTGGAGGACATTGTATTGGCGTAGACCCTTATTACTTAATACATAAATCACAAGAAAGTGGTTATTACCCTCAGCTAATCACAACCGCCAGAAGAATCAACGAGAGTATGAGTCAATATGTTGTTGATCGGTTTTTAAAAAAACTGGCTCTAAGTAGAGTTCATATCGTAAATGCCAAAGTGTTAATTCTTGGTCTCACGTTTAAGGAGAATTGCCCCGATTTAAGAAATACCAGGGTAGTTGAAATTATTGATGAATTGTCCAATTGTCATGCAAATGTTGATGTTTTTGACCCTTGGGCAGATACCATACAAGCAAAAGAGTTTTTTGGATTACAACTTCAAGATACACTTAAAAAAGGTTATTACGATGCTATTTTGTTAACGGTATCTCACAAACAATTTATTGAAATGGGCGAGAAAGGCATTAAAAACTTACTTAACGATAAAGGCATTGTTTTTGATATTAAAGGCATGTTGCCTTCTGAGTCTGTAGATGAGAGATTATAGATGACAATATTGGTTACAGGTGCCGCAGGGTTTATCGGATCGCATGTTTGCGAATACCTTCTAAAACGCGGTGATAAAGTTGTCGGTATAGACAATATGAATGATTATTATGATGTTAATTTAAAACAGTCAAGATTAAATAAAATCGCCCATGATAACTTTTCCTTTATTCAAGTTGATATCGCAGATAAAAATGCCATAGATGAACTCTTTAAAAAAAACAATATTCGAAAGGTTATAAACCTAGCCGCACAAGCAGGTGTGCGTTATTCAATAGAAAATCCATGGTCATACTTAAACAGCAATTTAACCGGTTTTCTTAGCATCATTGAAGCCTGTAGACACAACAAAATCGAACACCTTGTTTATGCCTCATCTAGCTCAGTATATGGAGCCAATACCAATTTGCCTTTTCGTGTTGAAGACAATGTAGACCACCCATTATCTTTGTATGCTGCTACCAAAAAATCCAACGAATTAATGGCGCATTGTTATTCTAATTTGTACCAACTGCCAACAACTGGACTGAGGTTCTTTACCGTTTATGGCCCTTGGGGAAGGCCAGATATGGCCTTGTTTTTATTCACCAAGAATATCTTAGCAAACAAGCCAATTCAGGTATTCAACTATGGCAACCACACCAGAGATTTTACTTTTATTGATGATATTGTCGAAGGAATTATCAGGGTGTTAGACAATACTCCTACCAGCAACCCTGATTATGATTTTTCACAATCTAACCCTGCCAGTAGTTCTGCGCCCTATCGGGTTTATAATATTGGCAATGATAACCCTGTTAAATTAATGGATTATATTAAAGCCATAGAAAACGCACTGGGGATCAAAGCCGAAATGGAACTTTTGCCGCTACAAAAAGGTGATGTTCCTGATACACAGGCAGATGTGAGCAAACTGATTGCCGACGTCGGATTTAAACCCAGCACCAGTGTTCAAGATGGAATAAATCAATTTATCCAATGGTATAGAAGCTACTACAAAGTATAAAAAATGAAAGGGTTTCTAAACCAACTTATTGATCATGACTCAAAATTAATGAGGTTTAATCAACACACAGAAATCATTCAACAAGGATTGGCTCCGTTACTTGCGCAAACCAATAAATCGCTAATGCTCCAAAAAGCTAACTTGTTGGAACAAAATAAATTACAAAACTGGAAATCTAAAGCGCAAATATTGTTTGGATCTCTATCAAAACATAATATTGATTTTTTGGTTTTCAAAGGTTTTGCTTTTACTTATTTACTCTACCAAAGCTCTCATCTTCGCCCCTATTCAGATATCGATATTATCATTGATAAGTCTAACTATGACAAAACAAAAGAAATCCTCTTACAATTGGGCTATCAACTGTATCCATCTAGGCAAGGGCGGTTTGTTAGCTTTCAAAACAGTTTTTATGATGGCGGCTCCCCACAAACTGTTATAGATTTGCATTGGCAAATTAATAATCGAATTGAGTTCCATAAACATTTTGATTTTTTGAGTTTGTTTACCAATGCTCAAACTCTTTCCTTTGATGAAACAACATTTAATACATTGGCCAATATTGACGCCTTTATCTTGGGTTGTTTTCACTTCCAAGCACACCGACCGCAAGACAGAAAACACATCTGGTTGTATGATTTAGCACTACTGTGGAAGACTATGCCAAAACTGATTCAAGAACAATGCCTTTCAAAAGCAAAAATTACTCAACAATTGGCCATTGTACATAACACCCTAAGACTAATAAATTCAACTTTTTTAGACTGTTTTAAATTGGAATTAGATGATGAACCTCCAAACAATGAAGCAACTGGATTTTACCTTGAACAACGTGATAAAAAACTAGCTGATATTAAAACCAGATTAATAAATATTCATGGATTAAACAATAAACTCAAATTTCTTAGCGAATATATCTTTCAAAGTAAACAATATGTGAAACAAAGGTTTGATCTTAATAGTAAACGGTGGGTTTACCTGTATTACCCAAAAATGTGGCTACAAGATTTTTTTAAACTATTCAAATAACCAAATGAAAAAGCCCAACTGCAAATCAATACAGCTGAGCCTTTGTAGATGAAACTTTTTAAACTTCTTAATTTCTTAATTTATTGGGCAATAATGCTGCTCCACCCATAAATAAAACGGCAATAACACCGGCAACTATCACACCGGACATCCCATCAACCAATGCTGGATAAGCATCATTACCAGTTACAGCAAGGGAAACCTTGCCCCCGGCTATTTTATCAAACAACCAAGACATGTTGGTTTCTAACCAGCCAAATACCAGAACATAAACCCATGCACCAACCAAGCCACCTAGAATCATAAACATTGAATCTTTGCGTCCAGCTCCAAGTGCTGCAAGCGTTGTTCCAGGGCAATAACCTCCCAGACCAAAACCTATTCCAAAAATGGCTCCACCAACGATAACCCCAGCATAAGATGCTTTAACACTAATATGTACAGGGTCAATTAAACCTACTGCCAAAAGTATAAAAAGTAGTAGGCTAGAAAAACCAATGGCAAACAAAATTACCTTGGCTAAATGTAAATCCGTTAATCTTAAAAACCCAACTATTTTATTGGGGTTAGTTGCTCCTACTTTATGTAAAATAAAACCAAAAGACCCACCAACCAGAATTGCAAATAATATTTCTTTCATGATCTGTCTCCTATTTCTTAAATACAATGATTGCTACAGGAACAGCAATGGCGAAAACCCCTGCTGCAAATAAATAGCCACTTAAAGACGTTTGCATCATTCCACTCATCATGTGACCAGAAGTACAACCTCCCGCCATCCTTGCTCCGAATAATATGAAGAATCCTGATGCAAAGGCACCAATCATTCTTTTCATCCATGAAGAGCCCAGATTATCTCGCCATACTTGTGGTATCCAGGTTTCTTCTTTTTCTACTCTTGGACCACCAAGTCTGGATGCCAAAAACCCACCTGCAAACATGGCAAGAACAAAAATAAATCCATAACTGGCAATATTCAACGTCTTCTTGACATACTTTCCTTTACTTTTATTCAAGTAAGCATTTGAACTTGAATAGGTTTTTGACCCATCATCATTAACTGTTTCAACGGCTAATTCTGGTTTTAATTTACAAAAAATAAAACAATCAGCAATCACATATTGTGTAGAAACTCCTATTGGCTTCACCAGTGCTACTGCTAGCAAAAATGACAACCCAAGAATAATACCGCTTTTCAGCCAGCCCCAAGAACTATTCATATTATGTACCCTCAATTTGTTATTATTTAAATTTAGCTTCACAACTTTAGTGTTTGCTAAATTAATCTTTACTAATATACCACCATACGCTTGAAAAAAGCAAATGTTTCAGTTGTGCTTGGTTAAGAATATAGGTTTAAACCCCTATGTGGCTAGATCTCTTGTGAATTGTTTACAATTTTATGCAGGTCTTCTTTCAAGGTTTTTGAAATTTGTTCAGAGACTGTTAATTTGATAAACATACAACCGCTATCGATAGCATCCACAATATCTGGCTTTGTCAATTCTGCATTTACTATCTTATTGACCATTTTTTTATGGTTGTTTGGCAGGTGTTTTTGTATGGTCAGAATTAGATCTTGTTTCAATTCGCCCATACCAGAATTTTTTTCAAGCAAAGGATCTATATTTTCTATAAAACCCATTGTTTCAAGCTCTAATAAACACTGTGAAGGATTCCATTGAACAGATGAACGTGAAACTATGCTCTCATCATCTGTTTTTCCATCAATCATAATCAATACAAAACGGTGGACATGGTCAAGCTTATAGGTTCTTTTTTGTATCTCCTCCTCACCCTTTGAGGTTCTCTTGTAAACTATATTCATAATTCAATGCTCACATTAAACAATAAATTATTCAGCGAATGCTTCGATAATACTTTTAATTAATTTGATTGTGATCAATACATAAAATGCGCCAAACAGGAAAACTCCAGCAACAGTTAAACGTAAAATTTCTTCTGGTACTTGGTCGAAAAAAGGCAGAGCAAAATAACCACCAGTAAAAATTACCACTAAAATGGTCAACGATTTCCAGTACTTACCAACCAATCCCCCGGAGAATTGTTTTCTTAATGAAATAACCAAATACATACAATAGGCCATAAATAAAGCCGCCAAAATAAAAATGTAGTTTGCAATATCCATTTATCCCTCTAAATTATTAGTGTCTAATAATTCTATACTAACAATGCTGTAAATAGAAACAATTCTCAATTATATTTACAAGATTGTGAATAATTGTTACAGATGGTGATTGTTCACCACTAAAATGGCGGGAAAGTAGCCCAAATATGCAGCTTTTTCATTAAATTTACTCAACGGTTCTTCCTCTTCTTCCTACTTTATTATATAAAAACCACTAAATCGGATTTATATTTTTGCAAAAGAATCAAAGATTTTGTCTTTCTTACTGGTTTTTTTCATGTTAGGTAAACTGTTGATAAACTGTCTACCATAAGGTTTCGTCATGATTCTTTTGTCACAAATCACCAGTATTCCTTTATCAGTTTCAGATCTTATCAACCGCCCAACACCTTGTTTTAGCGCTATTATTGCCTTGGGCAACTGGTAATCAAAAAATGAATTGCCTCCATTTTCAACAATCCGGTTGATTCTCGCTTGTAGAACAGGATTGTCTGGATGAGCAAAAGGCAATTTATCTATGATGACACAGGAAAGATTGTCTCCTGCCACATCAACTCCTTCCCAAAAACTGGCAGCTCCAAGCAGCACACCATTTCCTGCATCTCGAAAGTCAGCCAAAATTTGGTGGCGACTGCCTTGGCCTTGAACAAACAAAGGTTTTTGCAATTTATCGTGGAAGAATTTGGCTGCGTTATTTAGTGCACGGTGTGAAGTGAATAAAAAGAAAACACCGCCTTTGGTTTGTTCTATTAATGGCAGAACATGTTCACAAATTTCCTGATTAAAAGAGTAATCATTGGCATCCGGAACATCTCTGGGAACATAAATCATGGCGTTATTTTCGTAATCAAATGGACTGTCTACCAACAATGTTTCACTTTCAAAAAAACCCGTTTCCTTTTGAAAATGTGCGAATGACTGATTCACTGCCAAGGTCGCGGAGGTTAATATCCAGGCCGCTTGATTTTCATTTCTAAATTGTGTCAACGGATCTGAAATGTCGATGGGGGTTTTGTGAATAATAAAAAACTTATTGCGGTTTTCGTACCAATATATAAAATCCGATTTTAGCTCTCCTAACAGTTCATCAAGAAACGCTATCAAGGTTTCACAACGAACAAAGTTTGAATTAAGTCCTTTGGATTGTGCCGCAATGGGTTTTATACCTTCTGCTAACTCCAACAATGATTGTTTTAACAGCTCTAAATGCTCAAAATTGGCTTTCTTGTCTAACAAGTTCTTTAGAGTATCTGTTTCTGACACATCAGAAAATTGCAAATGCAAATCTCGCAAAGCCTGTTCAACATGTTCAATTTTGCTTGATATTGCTGCAAATGCACCGGTCACTTCACCCGCTTCTTTGGTTGTGTCATTGAGTAAATCTTTGCACTGATAGGAAGAAAATGATTGGCTAAAAAATCGCGAAGCAATTTCTGGCACTTGGTGGGCTTCATCCAAAATGATCACCTCTGCATCGGGTAACAATTCACCAAACCCTTCTTGTTTTAATGCCATGTCAGCAAACAACAGATGGTGGTTGACCACCAAGATGTCCGCCTCCATTGCCCGCCTACGTGCTTTCATCACCAAACATTCAACATAACTTGGACACTCTGAACCCAAACAATTTTCTGCCGTTGAGGTAACATGCCGCCAAATCAAGTCGTTTTCAGGCACCGCTTCTAGTTCTGCTTTATCGCCAACATTGGTTTTGTGTGACCATTTTTCTATCAATTGTAATGGAATCACCATGTCAGGATTGTGTGCTATTCGCGAATGCAAAGCATTGTACATGCGGTGATGGCAAAGATAATTAGAGCGGCCTTTTAAAAGTCTTATTTTGGGTTTTAAATCCATAATCTCTAAAACCTTCGGCAAATCACGGTAAAACAATTGTTCTTGTAAATTCTTGGTACCCGTTGAAACAATGGTCTTTTTGTTTTGTAAAATAGCTGGCACCAAATAGGCAAATGTTTTGCCTGTACCGGTTCCTGCTTCGGCAATTAATGTCCCGTTTTCTGTAATGGTGTACATGATCCTTTCAGCCAAAGACAACTGAACTTCCCTTACTTTAAACCCTCCTAGTTTTTCAGCAAATACTCCTTTTTCACCCAGAACATCAATAATACTCATTTTAAAATCTATCAGGAGGCTTGATTTGACAGCTTTCAGTTTGTTCTAATGCCTTGGTTTGTTGCGCATAGTAACCCGTTTTACCCGCGGCTATGGCCAATATTCGCCAAGATTTTTCGCATATTATTCCTTTTGAAGGACCATTTTTTGTGGCTATTCCTGCCCAATACTGTGCTCGTTTGTAATTGCCTTGATGCAGTGAAATTTCAGCAATCAATTGACTAATCTGCGGAGAATTGGGTTGGATTTCATACGCCCTTTCCAAGCTAGCAATGGCTTGAGAAAAATGATTGTCTTGATAAAATTTCTGTGCCTGGTTATATAAACTGTGTGTCGCACTGCTCATCAATGGCAAGGTATGAATCACCGAAGAATCTGCATCATTTGAATTGATTAAACTATCAATACTGGCATCTCTTACATCTGCTGGTGGTGCTTGCCTTTTTGGAAGCATGCCACAAGCAGTGATTGTTAATATGATAAAAAGCAGTAAAGTTATACGCACTGTAGATTTTTAAAATTAAAGAAAATATTTTAACAGAAGAAACCAATCAATGAGAAATTAACCACAGACAATTACCGATTTAAATCGGCAAATCCAATTGAACCAATATATCTTTGTTATCAAATTGGATGCCAAGCCCAATTAGCCTTACGGGTCTCTTGCCTCGATTCCAAGCGGTTGTGAGTAATTGTTGATAGGCAAACTCTTCAGGCTTTGAAATTGTCGTCTGAACTGTAGTAGTTTTAAAATTATTAAAGCGCAATTTTACATACAAAGCCTTGATGGGGAGTTTTTGTTTCTTTTGACTGGATTCTAGTCGAACGATTAAACTTTCATATAGGCGAGGAATTTCATTAAGGCATTTCTGTAAGGTAATTCTATCATGAACAAATGTGTCTTCGATACTCAATGACTTGCGAATACTATTGGTAGAAACGGGTCGGTTATCGATTCCCCGTGATAAATTATACAGCTGATCTCCAAATTTTCCAAAGTGGTTGTGCAGTTCTTGAGTTGATTGTTTTTGTAAATCTGCACAGGTGATTATTCCCAACTTTTGCATCTTTTTATTAGTCACTTTGCCTACACCAAATATTTTTTTTACTGGTAAATCAACCACAAACCGTGCAATATTATTGGGTGTAATGACAAACTGCCCATTGGGTTTGTTCCAATCGCTGGCAATTTTAGCCAAAAATTTATTGGGGGCAATGCCCGCTGAGGCATTCAGATTGTGCTCATCTTTGATTTGTTTCCTGATTTTCTCCGCAATCAGTGTTGCGCTTCCTTTACACTGTTTGCAATCACTTACATCTAAAAACGCCTCATCCAAGGAAAGTGGCTGTACTATTGAAGTATACTCCCTAAATATGGCTTGAATTTTCTTTGAAACTTCGCGGTACAGCACCATATTGACGCCCAGCATGATCAACTGTGGGCATTTCTTTACAGCTTGACTCATGGGCATCGCCGAGTGCACACCAAAAGCACGGGCTTCATAATTGCAGGCAGCTACAACTCCACGCGTTTCTGGTTTTCCTCCAACAGCTACAGGTTTGCCTTTTAAACTGGGGTTTTCACGGGTTTCAACAGCAGCATAAAAACAATCCATATCAATGTGAATTATTTTTTTCACAAGATTTGATGTTTTCCTAAACTTAAATTCCCCAATTGATAATCACCAATACTTAAACGAATCAAGCGCAACACAGGCAAATCAATATGCGCCATCATGCGTCTTACCTGTCTGTTTCTGCCTTCATTGATGGTGATTTCCACCCATGATGTGGGAGAGTTTTTTCGCTGTCGAATAGGTGGCTCTCGCTTCCAAAGAAAAGCCGGTTGTTTTAATAACATCTTCACCTTGACCGCTTGTGCTCTTCCATCTTTTAGATTCACCCCTTTTCTTAATTGATCCAATTCTGGCTTTTTTGCTATACCTTCAACTTGTACCAAATATACTTTATCTACCTTGTGCTTGGGGTTAGCTAACATGTTTTTTAACTTACCATCATCGGTCAGCAACATCAATCCCTCAGAATCATAATCGAGTCTGCCAATGGAATAGATTTTTTTAATGTCAATAAAATTCGACAAAGTCTGTCGACCACTCTCATCGGTGAACTGGCTTAAAACACGGTAAGGTTTGTTGAAAGCAACTAGCATTGCAATCGCTCTAAAAATCGTCTAGGGACGTTTTCAAAACTTCCATTGCTCATAAACACAACCGTGCTTTCTTTTTCGCACAAATCAGGCAAAATATTGATTAAGCTATCTACTGAATGAACGGAAACAACACCTTGCTCTTTTAAACAGTCAATAACTTTATCCTGCCAGCTCAAATTGGGATAATTCATCACTATCGCAATGTCCGCACCTTTTAATGAAGCAGGCAAAGCCTCTGCATGAGCACCTGCTCGCATGGAATTACTGCGGGGTTCGAAAATTGCAATTAACTGCCGATCACCAATTTTGTTTTTAACGCCTTCAATGGTGGTGGCAATAGCGGTAGGATGGTGAGCGAAGTCATCATAAATTTTGATGCCTTGTGCTTGTCCAATAAATTCCATTCTGCGCTTAATGCCTTGGAATTTTTCTAAGGATTTCGCCGAGTCGGATAAACTTATGCTTTGTTGCATGGCCGCAGCCATGGCTGCTATGCCGTTAAGCATATTGTGTTTGCCTGTTTGATTCCAATTAACTGTTGCTTGTTTCTGACCTTGATAAAACACCACAAATTGAGAGCAGTCTGAAACGGTTGGTTTTGCCCAAACATCGGCTGTTTTATTTACTCCAAAAGTGATGATTGGTGTCCAACAACCCATTGCTAAAACATCATTTAAGTTTTCATCGTCTTTGTTCACAATCAACATACCATTATTGGGAATGGTTCGTACAAAATGGTGAAATTGAGTTTTGATGGCATCTAAATCCTTAAAAATATCGGCATGGTCAAATTCAAGATTGTTTAAAATAGCTACATTGGCGTGATAATGTACAAATTTTGAGCGTTTATCAAAAAAAGCCGAATCGTATTCATCGGCCTCTATGACAAAAGATTCTGCTTCGGTATTGCGCGCTGAAATGCCAAAATCTTGAGCCACTCCACCAATTAAGAAACCTGGATTGTGTTGATTGTCTTCAAGAATCCATGCCAACATCGAGGAGGTGGTTGTTTTGCCGTGGGTTCCAGCAATCGCATACACCTTTTTATGTCGCAACAAATGCTCACCCAGCCACTGAGGTCCTGATGAATAATGTTGAGGGTTTTGTAACAAGGTTTCAATCACTGGCATGCCACGTGTCATGACATTGCCAACTACTACTTCATCAAAATTTTCATCCAAGACAGAATCGTCATAACCTTGGTGCATTTGAATTCCCTGGTTTTCCAATTGAGTGCTCATCGGCGGATAAACATTTTTATCCGAACCGCTGACTACATAGCCCAATGATCGGGCCAAAGCCGCCAATCCGCCCATAAAAGTGCCACAAATACCCAGTATATGTATTTTTTGTTTATTCATTCGGTCATTTTATCAGATATAATTCACACATGAGCATAGATTATGACAAATTTGTAGATGCCAAAGGTTTGAAATGCCCGCAACCTTTGTTATTGGCAAAACACGGAATTGACCAAATCAAAGCAGGGCAAGTGCTCTTGCTTGAAGCTACCGATTCACACACGGATTTAGATTTAGATGTGTGGTGTGAAAGATTTGGACACACAATCATTGACTGCAAAGACTCTAATGGTGTATTTAGTTTTTGGATCAAAAAATCTATTTAAAACCATGTCATGTATTTCACCTATTTATCGAAAGGATTCGAAATGATAGTTATACAAATAAATTTTCAGTTGCTCAATAAAATAGGTGATAAATATGTTTCGATTGATGACAATGTTCACATTGTGCTTAGTAATTTTAAATGCAACAAGCAGCATTGCGGAAGAGTGGTTCTCTCAATTACCACAACTAATCAGTGAATCTGATAAAAAACAAATTCCAAATTTTGAGAGTGATTTAAGCCTTTCATTAAAGGGCAGTCTTGTTGCTCAAGAGTCCTTGATTATGAATTTGTATGGGATTGAAAAACACCGCTCAATTTCAGTTAAACTCATGGATGAGATGCTACAAATGTATGGTGATTTAGTTGTACCAAATCAATTAATAGAGCTTTATTCGAAACTGGGTTATGAGTATATTGTTGGCAAAAACATCAAAGTAGATATTCATATGGGCTTTGGCATGTTGACCCGATTAATAAAAAACAAAAAAGATAATTCTCTTGCCATAGCTCAATTAAGAAAAGCTTTAAGAGAATCAAACCACCTTCCAGATCAAGAGTTTATTCGTTATAGCTGGGATGTTTTTGATCCCGAACACCCATTATCTATCGATGAACTCATTCAGTCCTATCAACAGTATTATGCTCACGAACCAGACATAGAAAACGACAGTGAAACCGAACAAGCTCCAAATGCCAAGTTATTTAAGGCGTGTGAAAACAATGTTTTTGCCGTCAATCACACCTTTCTTAATTTACACAAAACCTTGCAGGATAAAATGATTGTTGATGATTCAGCAGATGCTCAAGAAAGAACATCCGCTTATCAACAATTGAAAGCAGCTACTGAACCTGAATTTACCGAAATGGTGAATTTGAAGTTTAATAGTGTTGGTGTATCCAGCGCTATCCGTCTTGTGTTTTTAACCACCCTTGCCTATGATACCAGTTCTAAACATTATAGAAAGACGACTTTTGATCCCAGCATTGAAGATGATTTTGTTCAAATTTTCACTGAAAACATGCCGGGTTATTTGGTTTATCAAAAACTGCTAGAAGGCTTGGATTTAGAAGTGTTGTGTTATCAAGATTGGTTATATTTTAAACCACTTACAAGCAACAA